>JAKZYK010000258.1:0-3890 GCA_047514485.1 Gammaproteobacteria bacterium | reverse complement strand
CGCAGGCATGACGCTCGGCGATGCCGGGACCCGCACGATGCGCGCCGGGACCCGCTGGCAGTTGGGCCCCGATGCGGTGATCGGACTCGAGGCGACCCGCCAGGCAAGTGATGCCAGCGAGGCCGACAACGAAGTGCGGCTCCGAGCGGCGCTTCGCTTCTGATCAGACCGCAGAGCACGCCCGACACTGGGCGTGCTCACCCGCCCAACCGGGGCCGACCGGTCCCGGTGACACGTCGACATCAACGCTCGTCGGAAGACCCGTCGATTGGCGGCACCCGCCCGAGGGCTTCGATGAGCTCCTGCACGCGCTGCGCCGTGGCGGGCGCGCGCTCGCGATCGAGCAGATCGTAGACCGCCGCGATCGCATCGGCACGGGCCTCGAGCTCGAGCACAAGGCCATGAGCGCCGAGCGTGCGCTCGGTGCTCGCGATCGCCTCGCGAAGCCTGCCGACGTCGACAGCGCCGGCGCGACGCCGGGGACCGACGTAGAAATCGAGCTCGAGGACCTCGCAAAGCGCCTTCAGTCGCTCGAGCGACGGCATCCGCCCGCGGCGGATGTTGCGGATCAGGTCGGGACTCCCCGCCTCGATCGACGCCCGGCTCGCCGAATACCGCCGCTCGCGCAGGGCACGATTGAGGGTCGCCGTCAGGTCGTTGGCCATCGCGTCGTCCATGGCTGCGAATTGTCCTAATTCGCGAGTCCACCATCGCGGTCTATGAGTCCTTGAAAATCGGCACCAATGCCGATAAGTTCGGACTCATGAGACTGGCGGAACCCCGCGCACGCTCGATCGAGCCTCCGCGACGCCAATCCGCCGAGCGTGCCGAAGCCACCCGCCAGGGGCGCTCGAAGGCCGCACCCAGGGCCGGGCGGGACAGCAGATCTCCGAGGAGGTGTCCCGTGAGGTTGAGACAGCAGCAGGGCGTTGGGGGTTCGCTCGCGCGCGTCGCGTAGGGCCTCGCCCCGACGGAAGTCGGAACCGAAAAGCCCGTCGAGCGCGGATGGGGCGCAACCGGTGAGCCCGAGCTGCACGGGCTGCCGAGGAACCTCGTGGACGAGGTGCCCGGACCGTTCGATGCGCTGATCGACGCCATCGTCGTCAAGCAGACGGGAGGAACGCAATGAAGCACTTCGACGTCTACTTGCACCCGATGCTCGGGATTGAGGCCGTCAAGACGGGCTTCTCCTGGCCGCGGTTCTTCTTCACCTGGATCTGGATGTTGCTCTGCCGTCTGTGGGGCCGCGGCATCGCCGTGTGCGTCACCGCGGCGTCCACGGCGTTCGCGGCCGGGGCGATCAGCAAGCTGTTGTTCGCAGGCGAACGCCTCGCACGCGGCCTCGAACAGGGTGTGCTCCATGGACGGCTCGCGCACGGTGCCGACGACAGGCACCGCGGCGACGCATCGCCGCTGCCCGTCGAGCGAATCGACCACGAGCGCACGGGCAATCGCCGTTGAGCCTCTTCGACGCCATGTCGACGAGCGTGTTGCCGGGCGTCGGCCCGGACATCGGCACCGTGATGATTGCCACGGTCGCGGCGACCGTGTTCGTCACCGGAGCGCTGAAGGGGATCGTTGGGCTCGGACTCTCGACCGGCTCGGTGGTGGCGTTCTCGCTCCTCTACGGCATCGAGAGCGCACTGTGCCTGCTGATCGCACCGACGGTGGCGACCAACCTCTGGCAGGGCGCGAGGGGTGGGCACGCACGCGCGCTGATCAGGCGCTTCTGGCCAGGGCTCGCGGCCATCGTGCCCGGGGTGTGGGCGGGGAGCGAGCTCATCGGGGCGCTCGCCCCGGGAGAGGCCGAACGCGGGCTCGGGATCGCGCTGATGCTCTACGCAGGGCTCGCGCTCGCGCGGCGGGGCGGGGGCTACGCGCCGAGGAGAGAGCGGGCGCTGACGCTGATCGCTGGGAGCGCGAACGGCGTGATCACCGGGGCGACCGGGGTGCTGACCATCCCGATGGTCCCCTACATGGAGGCGCTGAGCATCGAGCGCGACGCGCTCGTGCAGCTGATGGCGATGGTGTTCTGCACGAGCGCGCTCGCGCTCGCGTTCACCCTGGCCGAGACCGGGCGCTACGACGCGGACTTGCGCAACCTCTCGCTCTGGGCCGTCGCTCCGGCGCTCGCGGGCGTGCTCGCCGGGGAGTGGCTGCGCAGGCGCATGAGCACCGCGCGCTTCCGCACGTGGCTGCTCGCAGCGCTTGCGGCGGTGGGAGCGAAGCTCGCCCTGTTCGGGTGAGGACGGCGCGGAAGGGATCGGGCGACGGACGGGTCAGGAGAGCACACCGCGAGCGGAGACAGGCGGCAAAGCGTCGAGAACGGGACGTGCCCGGAACGTTCGATGCGGTGATCGACGGCGTCGTCGTCAAGCCGGAAGGAGGAACGCCATGAAACGATTCGAGGCCCGAGCGCCCTGAGCAAGCGAAGCCACGATGCGGGCGGCGCGCTCGACGCATTCGTGCGGGCCATGGTCGGCCTCGGCGCGAACTCGCGCTGGACGGCGCGTCCGCCCCCGACAGCGCCGGACAGCCTCGGGCGCTCGCTCGGACAGGGCGTGCTCCACGGACGGCTCCCGCGCGATGCGAACGGCTTGCACCGCGTCGACGCGTCGCCGCTGCCCCTCGAGCGAATCCACCACGAGGCGCAGCGAAGCGTCGCCGAGCTCGGCGCCATCCTGTGGCATGCGATGGGAGGGCCGGAGGAGGCCCCCGAGCTCGCGCCCTGGATGGGGCTGGCGCACTGCGATCCGATCATCGCGCTGAGCGTCACGCGCCGGCGCCTCGCCGAATACGCCGTGCCCGAAGCGATCGACCGCAACACCGCCTTTCCGGGAAGGCAGGCATGGCTCATCGAGATCGAATGCGCGAGAGGCGACGTGCCGGGAGGCATCGCCGTGTGGCGCAGTCGGGGTGCGGGCGGCGAGTGGCGCACGCGCTGCGCCTGCGTGTGGACCCACGGTCCAATCGGGGCGCAGTCCCATCCGCTCGTGATGGGCGCGCAGTGGGATGTGCGCGCCAACGAGGCCTCGGCAGCAGCGTGCGTGATCGAATCGTCGTGGGAGCATGCGAGGCGGGCCGCGACGGACCGGTCTTGCGACGCCCTGCTCGCACGGCGCCGCAAGGCGATCGGTCCGCAGCTCATGGCGCGCATCGCGATCCCGGCCGCGCTCGCGTGGCTCGACGCACACGCAGGGATCGCGCGGCCCGCGGGGCGCTTCGGCACCGAGGAGTGCGCACGCACGCGCCACCGGCCACGGACGGTGCACCCGGTGCGGGGCCCTGCGCGCGCCCCGCCCCCGTCCTGGCTCGCCGCGGGGCCGGAGCGCGCGGCCGAAGCGCTCGTGCTCCGCACCGCCGGCGAAGGATGGCAGATCGGGGCGAACTGCCCCGTGCGCGAATGGCGCGACGGCTGGGCGGGCTACGCCGAGCTCGGCGCGGTGGCGTGGCACGCCGTTCCAGATCTGAAGGCCCCGATCGACGCGGACACCTGGATCGCGATGGAGCGGGCTCTCAAGCAGGGCAGCCTCGCCGAGCAGAGCGCCCACCCGGCGCTCGCAGCGACCAGTGCGCTGGTGCGCAAGATGCTCGTGCAGAGCGGACGGCACCACATCGCGCGCACCCCCGACGACCGGACGCTCTGCGCGCTCGAAATCCCGGTGCGCCTGTGGCGCGCGCTGCGCGAAGCGGGACCCTGCCCGGAGCCGCCGGCAGCGCCCGATTTGGCCGATCGGTGGTGGCTCATCGAGATTGAGGAGCCCGCCGGCGACGAGCCGAACCTCGTCGCACTGTGGGAGGCGGACGGGGAGGAGGTCACGCTCGCAGCGTTCCTCGGCGTCGACGACGGCGCCGGCGGCTCGTGCCCCACAGTGGTGGTCTGGCGCACC
>JAKZYK010000257.1:0-3500 GCA_047514485.1 Gammaproteobacteria bacterium | reverse complement strand
TTCCGGGTATTCGAGGCGGCGGGACGGCTCGGCAGCACCCGAATCACTGCGTCCGCTCGCCGCGCCTCGACCCTGGTCTCGATGCGAACGTCGGCTATCATTGCGCGCCCGAATCGCGCGCAACCCTCGTCCGGGGTGACCCCCGTCGCGCGCCGGACGCACGCACACCGCCGATACACTCCGTGGAGCCCGGAAACCGAAACCATGGCCAGACTGACTGACTACAGTGTCTTGACGTTCGACTGCTACGGCACCCTGATCGACTGGGAGGGTGGGATCTGGGATGCGTTGCAGCCGCTGATCATGCGAGGCGGCGGCTCGGCCGTCACCCGCAAAGCCGGCCTCCTCGCCTTCGCGAGGTTCGAGCACCAGCACGAGCGCGCCTCCCCCGAGCTACGCTACCCGGAGTTGCTCGCCCGCGTGCACCGGAGCATCGCGGAGGGCTTCGGCATCGCGACGAGCGATGCGCTCGACGAAGCGTTCGGCGCATCGGTGCCGCTGTGGCCCGCGTTCCCGGACACCGCGGACGCCCTTCGCATCCTCAAGCAGCACTACAAGCTCGTCATCCTGTCCAACGTGAATCGCGACGGATTCGCCGCCTCGAACCGGAAGCTCGGGGTCGAATTCGACGCGATCTACACCGCCGAGGATATCGGGTCCTACAAGCCGGCCAATGCGAATTTCGAGTACCTGCTCGCCCACCTGAAGTCGGATCTGGGGATGGACAAGGCCGACATCCTGCACACCGCACAGAGCCTGCACCACGACCATACGCCGGCGAAGCGTTTCGGGCTCGCCAACGTCTGGATCGATCGGCCGCGGCTCTCGGAGGGAGGAAGCTGGGGCGCGACGGAGAAGGTCGAGGCGATGCCGGCGACGGACTTCGTGTTCTTCTCGATGGAAGAGATGGCCGGGGCGGTCCTGGCCGAGGCGGGCTGAACCGTGTGTGCTCGGCTCGATCCACGACCGTTGTCGAGCATGGGCGTGAATACGGCGGCTGATCCACGCGCGCCCGGCTCGACCATCGTCGCCGGACGGCGCTGCCGAAAGACCCTGAGACGGTATCCGACGGTATCAATGACGCAAGGACGACGAACCCCATGACCGACGTAAAGAAGGTAGTGCTCGCCTACTCCGGCGGCCTCGATACCTCGATCATCCTGAAGTGGCTGCAGGATCGATACGGATGCGAGGTCGTCACGTTCACCGCCGATCTCGGGCAGGGCGAGGAGCTCGAGCCGGCCCGGCGCAAGGCCGAGGCACTCGGGGCCGCGGAGATCTACGTCGAGGACGTGCGCGAGGAGTTCGCCCGCGATTTCGTGTTCCCGATGTTCCGCGCCAACGCCATCTATGAAGGCGAGTATCTGCTGGGAACCTCCATCGCCCGCCCGCTCATCGCCAAGTGCCTTGTGGAGACCGCCGAGCGAACCGGCGCCGGCGCCATCGCCCATGGCGCGACCGGCAAGGGAAACGACCAGGTGCGTTTCGAGCTCGGAGCGTACGCACTCAATCCCGATATCAAGATCATCGCGCCGTGGCGCGAGTGGGATCTCAACTCCCGCGAGCAGCTTCTGGCGTATGCCGCCGAGCACGACATCCCCATCGAACGCAAGAGCAGCAACGCATCGCCCTATTCGATGGACGCCAACCTGCTGCACATCTCGTTCGAAGGCAACGAGCTCGAAGTCCCGGCGACCGAGCCGGACGAGGCGATGTGGCGGTGGACCCGCTCCCCCGAGGAGGCGCCCGACACCCCGCGCTACATCGAGCTCACCTACCGGCGCGGGGACGTCATCGCGATCGACGGGGAGGCGCTCAGCCCGGCCGCCGTAATCGAGCGCCTGAACGCGATCGGCGGCGAGCACGGCATCGGCCGCATCGACATCGTCGAGAACCGGTACGTCGGCATGAAGTCCCGCGGCTGCTACGAGACGCCGGGCGGCACCATCATGCTGCGCGCCCACCGCGCCATCGAGTCGATCACCCTCGACCGGGAGGCCGCCCACCTCAAAGACGAGCTGATGCCCCGCTACGCCCACATCATCTACAACGGTTACTGGTGGAGCCCGGAACGGCTGATGTTGCAGGCGCTGATCGACGAGTCCCAGCGCCACGTCAACGGAATGGTCAGGCTCAAGCTCTACAAGGGCAACGTGCTCGTGGTCGGGCGGAACTCGGACTCCGACGACCTGTTCGACCCCGCGATCGCGACGTTCGAGGACGATCGGGGCGCATACGATCAGAAGGACGCCGAAGGCTTCATCCGGCTCAACGCGCTGCGGCTGCGCACCGCGGCACGGCGCGGGCGGGGGTTCGGCGGCGCTGGCGGCTGAAGGGGCGCATCGAAACCGGGCTTGGGGATTGCGGAAAGGTCGAAGACCCCGGACAGTGTCTGAAAGCCGCTGGCGTGATGCGCCGGTCGATAGTGATCATCCTCAAGGTGGAGTCTTCGTGGAGAAGGCCCGGGCCGGAGGGTTCGGATTGCACGAACGCCAGTGCGAGGCTAACCGGCCTTGGTTCGTACCCGCCGCCGGAAGTCGTCTTCGTCGGTACATGCCAGCGCCGCCGCCATCAGCACCTCGCCCGAAAGCTCGCCGAAGATGTCCTGATCTTCCGTGAAGCCCCGACTCACCTCGACATTCCGGGCCTGGAGCACCGCGAGCACGTTCGCCGCCCGCTCCTTCGTGCGCGCCGCGACGCTCAGAGCACGGGTGAACGGATCGTCCTCCGGCGCGGTGCCCTCCCGCGCGCCCATCGCCAGCGCCACCCGCGTGAGCGCATTCCTCGCAACCGCCGACAACGGATCCTCGGTCAGCGCACGATAAAGCTCCTCCACCTTCCATCCCGGAAAAGCTGCGCTCTCCGGCGACTCGCGATACCCATCGCCATCGCGCACGTGGATCGTCAACCCCGGCGCCCGTACCGACGACTCCCACGGCACCAGTACCCACACCTCCGGAAAACCGCTCTCCATGTAGATGCCCAGCTTGCGGCGGCGAACGTCGGTCGTGTGGTCTACCTCCAGCGCCACGTCCGGCAACGGGTCCTTGTCCACGTCGATCGACGACCCATACAACCGCGCCCGGTGCGGGTGCAGATACAACACCTCATCGGCCTGCATCAGCCAGCGCTTGCGGCCCGTTGCCTCCCGGCGCACCAGGTCCGACGAGCCGAAACTGGCGATCCGCGACCCGCGCAACGCCGCCACCCGAGTCGCCAGTTCCACCAGCCGCCGGGACGGCTGCTCGTGCTGGATGGAAGTGGGCTCGCAGACCTTCCACGCGGTTTCAGTGCGCCCGTCCCAGAACTCCAGACGGCCTTCGTAGTGGTCGATCTCGCTCGCCGGCAGGTGGAACGACTCGCAGCCGGGGAAGTCCGCCGTCCGATATTCCGCCGGCGAGTGCTCCGGGGCATCGGAGCGAACCCCGGTGGAGATCGCGAGTGATGATGATCGCGTCACGGGTGCCTCTCGGTGTCCGCTGCCAACCGGCGCATGTTAC
>JAKZYK010000256.1:0-3669 GCA_047514485.1 Gammaproteobacteria bacterium | reverse complement strand
TGCTGCCGCTGCTGCCCATCGTCATCGCGGCGGCGTTCCAGAACAGCCGGCTCGGGCCGCTTGCCCTCGCCGCGGGGCTTACCGTCTCGTTCGCGGTGCTCGGGGTCTCGGTGACGGCGTTCGGCCACCTGGTGAGTGTCGACGCGGATTCGGTCAGCCGTGCCTCCGCGGTCGTGATGATGGCGTTCGGAGTCGTGCTGCTCGTCCCGAGAGCGCAGACCGTGCTGGCGACGCTGGCCGCGCCGCTCGCGAGCCGCGCGAACGCACGGCTCGATGCTCGCGAGAGGGACGGCATTGCCGGTCAGTTCGGGGTAGGGGTCCTGCTCGGCGCGGTCTGGTCGCCGTGCGTCGGTCCGACCCTCGGTGGCGCCATCGGCCTTGCCGCGAGCGGCGAGGGTCTCGCTCAGGCGGCGGTCACGATGCTCGCTTTCGGAGTCGGCGTGTCCACCGTGCTGGTGGCGCTCGCCTACGGTTCCAGGCAGGCGGTGAGTGCCCGTCGGGAGAGGCTCGCCGCGTGGATGCCGTGGGCGAAGCTGGTCATGGGCGCGACCCTGCTCGTGGTGGGGATCGCGGTCCTGTTCTACATCGACCGGATGATTGAGGGCTGGCTGCTCGATCAGATGCCGGTCTGGCTCCAGGACCTGTCGGTGTCGGTCTGAACGCCCGCGGTGTCGACGGGGGCACGCAAGGACGGTTCGCGTCGCCGAGCTACAGGTCCCCGTGCAGCAGCTTGTACACCGCGCTGCAATCGAGATCGCCCGCACCGTTCTGGCACAGGATTCGGAAGAGTGCCGCTGCGTTGGCGCCGAGCGGCGTGCTGGTGCCGGTGTCCGCCGCCGCGCTCTGGGAGAGCCCGAGGTCCTTGGCCATCAGCGCCGCCTTGAAGCCGGGCGCATAGTTCCGGTTCGAGGGCGCCGATTCGATGATCCCCGGCACCGGATGCATGTGATCCATCATCCACGTCTGGCCCGTCGACGTGGAGAGGACGTCGTAAAGCTTCTTCGAGTCGAGGCCGAGCGCTTCGCCAAGGCAGAAGACCTCGGACGCCGCGATGATCGCGATCCCCGCCATCATGTTGTTGCAGATCTTGGTGGCCTGCCCGTGTCCCGGTCCGCCGATGTGGGCCACGTTGCGCCCCATCGCGGCGAGGATTGGCTTGGCCCGCTCGTAGCCGGCCGCGGACCCACCCACCATGAATGTGAGGGTGCCTGCCGCGGCCCCGGTCACGCCGCCTGAGACCGGAGCGTCGATCATCTCGTAGCCGGACTCCGATGCTGTCGCGGCGACCTCCCGGGCGGTAGCGATGTCGATGGTCGAGCAGTCGGCGAGAAGCGCCTCGCCGGGTGCGTGGCCGAGAATGCCGTCGTTGCCGCCGTCACCCAGGTAGACCGCGCGCACGTGCCTTCCTTCGGGCAGCATCGTGATCACGATCTCCGCCGCGGTCACTGCATCGGCAAGGCTTACCGCCTCGTCGGCACCGGCTTGCACCGCTTCGGCGAGCGCATCGGGGGACACGTCGTACGCACGCACCTCATGGCCGGCCCCGATCAGATTGCGCAGCATCGGCAACCCCATGTTGCCGGCACCGATGAATGCGATTCGTGTCATTGGCGCGTGCCCCCTACTTCCTCGCCGCCTCGCCGATGTTGTCGACGCCGCGCCGCTCGAGCAGCCCGTCGAGCCAGTCCGGGTCCATCTCCGGCACCGAGGAGAGCAGCAGGTCGGTGTACTCGTGGTGCGGGGGCCGGAACATCTCGTCCTTCGGACCCGCTTCGACGACCTTGCCCTCCTTCATCACCACCACCTCGTCGGCGATCGAGCGCACCGTCGCGAGATCGTGGGTGATGAACATGTACGCGAGGTTCAGATCCTCCTGGATGCGATCGAGAAGCTTCAGTATCCCCTCCGCGACGAGCTGGTCGAGCGCGCTCGTGACCTCGTCGCAGATGATGAACTCCGGATCGGCCGCAAGCGCGCGGGCGATCCCGACACGCTGTTTCTGGCCGCCGGACAGCTCGGACGGAACGCGGTGGTAGTACTGCGACGGCTCCAGCTCGATCTGGTCGAGCAGCTCGTCCACGCGCTTCTTCAGATTCGCGCCGCGCAGCCCCCGGTAGAAGGCCACCGGGCGCCCGATGATCTCACCGATGCGCTTCTTCGGGTTGAGCGCGGTGTCGGCCATCTGATAGATCATCTGCGCCTGGCGGAGCTGGTCCTTCGAGCGTTGCTTGAAGCTCGCCGGCAGGACTTGGCCGTTGTGCCGTATCTCGCCCTTGGTCGGCGGCAGCAGGCCGGTGATGCACCGCGCCGCGGTCGACTTGCCCGAGCCCGATTCACCGACCACTGCTACCGTGCGGCCGCGGTGGATGTCGAAGGAGATGTCGTCGAGGACCTTGACGGGACCGTAGGCGGCGCTGACACCGCTCACCGAAATCACCGGCGTCTCGCCCGGAGCGGCCAGGGGCTTCTGCTTGCGCTGGAAGCTGCGCACCGCCCACAACGACTTGGTGTACTCCTCCTTCGGCGCCGAGAGCATCGAGCGGGTGTCGGCCTCCTCGATCTCGTCGCCCTTGAGCAGCACCTTGATGCGGTCGGCCATCTGCGCGACCACCGCCAGATCGTGGGTGATGTAGAGCGCGGCGGTGCTGAACTGGTCGACGATGTCGCGGATGGCGGCGAGCACCTCGATCTGGGTCGTCACGTCGAGCGCGGTGGTCGGCTCGTCGAAGATGATGAGGTCGGGCCGGCAGCTCATCGCCATCGCGGTCATCGCGCGCTGGAGCTGCCCGCCCGAGACCTGGTGCGGGTAGCGGAAGCCGATCTCGTCCGGATTGGGCAGGCGCAGGCGCCGGTACAGCTCCATCGCGTCGGCCTCGCTCTCCTTCCGGGTCCTGATCCTGTGCTGCACCGGCGCCGCGGTGTGCTGGTCGATCAGCTTGTGCGCCGGGTTGAACGACGCCGCCGCGGACTGCGCCACGTAGGCGATGCGCGCGCCGCGCAGCATGCGGAGATCCTCCTCCGGCGAGGAGGTCAGCTCCATGCCGTCGAACTCGATGGAGCCGGCGGAGATGCGGCAACCGTCGCGGGCGAAGCCCATGGCGGCGAGCCCGATCGTGGACTTTCCGGCCCCGGACTCCCCGATGAGGCCCATCACCTCGCCGCGGCGCAGGTCGAGATCGACGCCGTGCACGATCTCGAACCACTTCTCGTCGGCCCGGCCCTCGATGCGCAGACCCCGGATCTTCAGCAACAACCCCTTGTCTTCACTCATGGCTTCACTCCTTCAGGCCGGAGGAGAGCTGGAGCATCCAGTCCACCACCAGGTTGACGGCCACCGTCAGCAGCGCGATGGCCGCGGCTGGAATCAGCGGCGTGATTTCGCCGAACGAGATGAGGGTCGCGTTCTCGCGCACCATCGAGCCCCAGTCCGCGGTCGGCGGCTGGATGCCGAGACCCAGGAATGACAACGCCGAGATGGCCAGGAACACGAAGCAGAACCGCAGCCCGAACTCCGCCACCAGCGGTGCCGTCGCGTTCGGCAGGATCTCGCTGACGATCAGGTACCAGGTCTTCTCGCCGCGCAGCCGCGCAGCCTCGATGTAGTCCATCACAACGATGTTGCCAGCCACCGCCCGGGCGAGCCGGAATACAAGTGGCGAGTAGAGCAGC
>JAKZYK010000255.1:0-5893 GCA_047514485.1 Gammaproteobacteria bacterium | reverse complement strand
CTCCGCCTCGCCGTCGGGCATCCCCTTGATGGCGTAGGCCCCGTGCCCGAGCGCGTAGAGCGTCTTGCGGCCCGTGATCGGGTGGCGCATGACGAGCGGGTGGTAGATCGGCGGCACGCGCCGGTCCTGCTCGTCGTTGATAATCGGGTTCGACGGCGGCTCGCCGGGGCGCCGCTTGCCACGCCCGTACTTGTGGGCGACCTCGATGCCGTCGATGCGCCGCCTGGTCTCATCATCGAGGTTGTCGTAGGCGGTGGCCATGTCGCAGTACTGGGTCTGGCCGCCGCGCTCGGGGGCGATGATCGAGTAGAGCATCGTCGCGCTCGCCGGCACCTTCTCGTAGGACTGGTCGGTGTGCCAGAGCGCCGCGCCGTTGCGGATCTTCGGATCCTCGTCACGCTTCTCGGTATTGCCCACCGTCATCAGCTCGGGATACCCGGGCATGCGCATGTGATCAAGCACGTGAGGGATGGGGGCGCCCCACTGCCGCCCGAAGCGCAGGTATTGATCCTTGTCGAGCCGCTGGTCCCGGATGACGATCACGCGGTGGGCGTAGAGCGCCCCGGTGAGGGTGCGCATGAGGGTGTCGCCGACTCCGGCGTTGATGTCGACGCCGCGGATCTCCGCGCCAAGCACGGCGTCGAGCGGGGTGATCGTCGCCATTCGTGTCTCCCCGTAAAACGTCGCGAACCGGTGATGCACGTTACTCCGGGAGTTCGGACGCGACAAGGGCGCACCGTGCATGGACGGATTTACGCTCGATAGTTCCAAGCGCCTCCTGTACCGGATTGGCCGACCGGGTGTCGTCTCCGCCGGACTATTCCAGCAATTCATGGACGGCGTTACGCTCGATAGCTCCAGGTGCCTCCTGTACCGGATTGGCCGATCGGGTGTCGTCTCCGCCGGAGTGTTCCAGATTGTCGTACTCCGATCACCGTGCGACGGTTTACGATACACGCCATGGCAATCTCGGTCTTTCGGCTCCCGGACCTCGGCGAAGGGCTCACCGACGCGGACGTCGTGGAGTGGTACGTCGCGGAAGGAGAAAGCATCGCCCTCGATCAGCTGGTGGTTGCGCTCGAATCGGCGAAAGCGATAGTGGACATCCCCTCCCCGGTCGCCGGCCGGGTGCGCCGTCACTGCGCGCAGCCCGGTGAAACCGTAGCGACAGGCGCACCCCTCGTCGAGTTCGAGGTCGAGGGTGACGGAGAGGCCTCCAGCGCATCGGGGGCCGGACCCGGCGATCGCTTGGCCACGGCAGGGCTGGACGAGCCTCCTTCGCCGGCAGGCTCGAACGAACCTCCGCCGCCCGCCGGATCGGACAAAGTTCCGGCGCTGGCGGAATCGAATCGGATCGACGCCATGCCCGCGGTGCGCGCGAAGGCGCGAACGCTCGGTGTCGATCTCGCATCGGTGACCGGCACCGGTCCGGGTGGGCGGATCCGCGGCGCCGATGTCGAACGCGCAGCCGAGCGGGCCGGACACGGCGCCGGGGAGACGCTGCGTGGGGTCCGCAAGACGATGGCCGAGCGGATGGCGCTGTCCGGTGCGAGCGTCGTGCCGGTGACGGTGACCGAGGATGCGGACATCGGTGACTGGCACGGGGGCGAAGACGTGACGGTACGCCTGATCCGGGCCATCCTCGCCGGCTGCGCGGCATCGCCGGCCCTCAATGCGTGGCTCGACGACGGTGCGGCGCGGCGGACCCTGCACCGCGCCGTCCACGTCGGCATCGCCGCCGATACCGGGGACGGACTCTTCGTCCCTGTGCTGCGCAACGCCGGCACGAAGGAGCCGGCCGCGCTGCGCGCCGAGGTCGATCGGCTCCGCGCCGCCGCCGCCGCCCGCTCGCTTGCACCCGAGGAACTCGATGGGGCAACGATCACCCTGAGCAACTTCGGGATGCTCGCCGGGCGGTACGCGACCCCGGTCGTCGTCCCGCCCCAGGTCGCGATCCTCGGGGCCGGGCGCGCCCGCGAAGAGCCGGTGGCGCGCGGCGGGGAGGTGACGATCCGCCGGCGCATCCCGCTCTCGCTCACGTTCGATCACCGGGCGTGCACCGGAGCCGAATCATCACGCTTCCTCGCCGCCGTGGTTGCGGACCTGGAGCGAGGCGTATGAGCCGCTCAGCACCGTCCTCACACCTCGCACAGAAATCGGCCCCGAGCCGGCTACCGCACCCAGGGGTCCGATACCCCTGTCGTACGTCCGCCACCAAAGGATGGACCGATGCCGGCTGACTCCACACGGAACATGCCCACCGTCGTATCGGAACCGGCCTCCAAGCCAGCCGGTGCCTCCGCGCGCGCCGGACTCCCGCCGTGCACTGCGCACCGAGGATGGACCGATGCCGCTTGACTCCGCCTCGGGCTTCCCCGTCGTCGCCCGCTTCGAGATCCGTCTGCGGCGCTACCTCGACGAGAACGGCGTGCTCGTACACCCGCTGCCCGAAGCGCTGTCGGCCCCGGAGTCGATCATCCCGCTCTACCGCGCGATGGTGCTGGCCCGCACCCTCGATGCGAAATGCGTCGCCCTGAACCGTCAGGGCCGGCTCGGGACCTACGCCACCGCGTACGGGCAGGAGGCGGTGCCGATCGGGGTCGCGAGCGCGATGCGGCCCGACGACATCCTCGTGCCCTCGTACCGCGAGAACGCGGCGCTCGTGTGGCGGGGGGTCGGCATCGACGAGGTGCTCTCGTACTACGCGGGCAGTGAGCGCGGCAGCCACTGGGCCGGCCCCGCGCACGACTTCCCGACCTCCATCACCGTGGGCGGTCACGCCCTGCACGCGGCGGGCGCCGCCAGCGCGGTGCAGTACCGCGGGGAGCCGCGCGCGGTAGCGTGCGTGTTCGGCGATGCCGCGACCTCGAAGGGCGACGTCTACGAATCCTTCAACCTGGCCGGAGTGTGGCGCCTGCCCGTGGTGTTCGTGATCACCAACAACCAGTGGGCGATCTCGACCCCGCTCGCGAAGCAGACCGCGAGCGAGACCCTCGCGCAAAAGGGACTGGCGGCCGGGGTCGCGGTCGAGCAGGCCGATGGCAACGACGTCGTCGCGGTGCACGAAGCGGTGCGCGCCGGGCTCGACCGGGCGCGCTCGGGCGGCGGCGCGACCCTCGTCGAGGCGGTGACGTACCGGCTCGCCGATCACAACACCGCCGACGACGCAAGGCGTTACCGCGACCCGGCCGAGGTCGAGGCGCATACGCCCGCGGAGCCGATCGGCCGGGTGCGCTGCTGGCTCGAGTCGGTGCAGGCATGGACCGAGGCGCGGCAGGCCAAGCTCGAAGCCGCGTGCTCGGCCGAGGTCGAGGCCGGGGTCGCGAAGCTGTTTGCGGCCGAGCCCGAGCCTCCGTCGGTGATGTTCGAGCACGTCTACGCGGAGCCGCCGGCGGAGCTCGCGCGCCAGCGCGACGCGGGGTTGCGGGCCATCGCGACCGAGCGCGAGGCGAAGCGCCGTGGCTGAGGTGACGCTCGTCAAGGCGGTGAACCTCGCGCTGGCGCGCGCGATGGAAGAAGACGACGACGTGCTCGTGCTCGGTCAGGATGTCGGGGTGAACGGCGGCGTGTTCCGCGCCACCGAAGGCCTCCTCGAACGGTTCGGCGAGCGCCGCGTGCGGGATACTCCGCTCGCGGAGCTGCTCATCTGCGGCGCATCGGTCGGCATGGCGGCGCAGGGCCTCAAGCCCGTGTGCGAGATTCAGTTCGCGGGGTTCATCTACCCCGCCCTCGACCAGCTCGCGAACCACGCATCGAGACTGCGCACCCGTACCCGGGGGCGCATAACCTGCCCCATGGTGCTGCGCACCCCCGCCGGCGGCGGCATCCATGCCCCCGAGCATCACTCGGAGAGCATTGAGGCATTCCTCGCCCACGTGCCCGGGCTCAAATGCGTGACCCCGTCGACGCCCGAGCGTGCGTACGGCCTGCTGCTCTCGGCCATCCGTGACCCGGATCCGGTCGTGTTCCTCGAGCCGACGCGGCTCTACCGCCTCGCGAAAGGACCGGTGGAGGACGACGGAAGCGGCCTCCCGCTCGGGCGGGCCTTCGTCGAGCGCGAAGGCGCCGACGTCACCCTCGTCTCGTGGGGCGGCGCGATGTGGGAGAGCCGCGCCGCCGCGGCACGCCTCGAAGCCGAGGGAGCAAGCGTCGAGCTCATCGATGTCGCGAGCATCTGTCCCTTCGACGAGGACACGGTGCTCGGCTCGGTGCGCCGCACCGGCCGGCTCGTCATCGCGCACGAGGCGCCGTACACCGGCGGCTTCGGGGCGGAGATCGCGGCACGCGCGGCCGAACGCGCCCTCGACTGCCTGGTCGCCCCGATCGAGCGGGTGACCGGCTTCGACACCGTGATGCCGCTGCCGAAGCTCGAACGGGACTACCTCCCCAGCGTCGAGCGCATCGCCGCCGCACTGCGCCGTACGCTCGCAAACGACTGAGGCCCGCCGGTTCGACCCCATCAGGACTTCCTCATTCTCCCCGCGCCACGGGCGCCGTCCGCGTAGCCGCATCCCGAGCGAATCTCGACGTCCGGGCGAGCCGTTGGGGGCTCATCACCTCGGTGTAGCGCCGCCCGTCGATGATCCACGTCGGATATGCCTGGACGTTCTGCGTGAGGCAATCGACGGCGCGCACGCCGCCGCGGCCTTCGGGGGTGCATTCGACGTAGGGCAAGCGGCCGGCGGAGGCGAGGAAGAGCGCCTTTTGCTCCTGGCACAGCGGGCACCAGTGGGCACCGTAGAAGCGCGCGTCGCTATCTTCCAGGTGGATCGCGAGCGCCTTGAGGTAGGGGTCCTCGGGGCCGGCGGCGGGATCGAAGACGCCGCCGTAGTGCAGGTGGAGACCGAGGACCAGGACGAGGGCGGTGCCGATCGGAAGAGGCAGGGCTTTCGCCCAGGCGTGCCCGGGCAGTTGCGCGGGACGGCGCAGGAGCACGAGCACGAGCAGCGCGTTCATGATCGCGAACGACACGAGGCAGTACACGCAGGTCGCCTCGATCTGGAGGACCGAGACGAGGGTGAGGAACCAGCTCACACCAGCGCCGACGCACGCGAAGAACAGCGCGAGAGGCCATCTCGACGGCTTGGAGCGCAGCCGCCACACCAGACGGGCGAGGATCGCGTAGGTCAACAGTCCCCACAGCGCCATCGGCATGCCGAGCAGGGTCGACCACCGGCTCGATTGCACGATGTCGCATCCGGAGTCGGCCGCGCAGTACGCCGGGTGATCGCCGAGCCAAGCGACCCCCGTCAGGTAGCCGGTAAGCAGGATGCCAAGCACGGCGAGCCCGAGGAGCCAGTTGTCGAGCGGGTGCGCCGCCCGCGCCCGCGTCGCAGGCCCGGCCGCGGCGTTCTTCGGCGCGTGCGCGCTACGTGGCCTGCCGCCGCGGGCGGCGGAGCCCGATCGTTTGTGTTTCCTGGTCATCGGTCGTATGTGACCACCGCGGACGCGGCGTGTTGCGCGACACGGACGGATTCATGCTGCTTTCTCGTTTCCGGGTCGCGGCGCGCTTCCTCGGGCGCGGCACCGGGGGAAGCCGCTTCCTGCGCACTGCGCTGTGCTTCCCGGGCAAGGAAGTCATCGATCGCTTCGCCGGTCACCGGCCCGACGTGACTCGCGACCAGCTCGCCGTTCGGATCGACGAAGAACGTCGACGGCAACCCCTTGAGCGGCTCGAAAGGAAGCAGCGGCGTGTCGCCGGCGCGCACCACCAGGTAGTTGATGCGCATCTGCGCGATGAACTCCGCGAGCACAGGGGTCTCGATCTCCTCGAAGTTCACGCCGATGACGAGCGCGTCGTGATCCTTGTGACGCTCGTGGAAACGCATCAGCTCCGGGATCTCCACCATGCACGGCCCGCACCATGTTGCCCAGAAGTTGATGACAACCCACT
>JAKZYK010000254.1:0-4709 GCA_047514485.1 Gammaproteobacteria bacterium | reverse complement strand
CGGTGCCGCGCAGATTCACCGCCATCACTCGGTCGAATGCATCCTCGGTGATCTCGGTCACCTCCGCGTCGCCGCCCGCGACGCTGATGCCGACATTGTTGTGCAGGATGTCGAGCCGGCCCCACAGCCTCCTGCACTCCTGCACCGACGCCGCGACCTGCGCTTCGCGGGTCACGTCCGCCTCGAAGGTCGCCGCTTCGCCGCCGTCGCCTGTGATCATCCCGGCCGTCTCCACGGCCGAGGCCGGGTCGCGATCCACGCACAGCACCTTCGCTCCTTCGCGCGCAAAGAGCAGCGCGGTGGCGCGGCCGTTGCCCACTCCCTGCCCCGGACTCTGCCCCGCGCCCAAGATGACCGCCGTCTTTCCTTCCAGTCGCATCGCACGCTCCCTGATTCGTTCGCCGGACGGTACAGCGCGGCATGGTGCCAGCCCTGCCGCCACCTGATCGAGCTCTCTATTTTCGATGTTTGGCGCCGCGGCGCCAGTACCCGTCAAGCCATGCGCCAGGGACATTTCACGCTGGCCGGATTGTAGTTCGGATTAGCGCAGCGTAATCCGACATCACATGCGACGCGCACTTCCTGGGCCGGAAACGTCGGATTACGCTGCGCTAATCCGACCTACGGACTGCCGGAGCATCGATGTCCGTCCTCACACCGTAGCGTGAAATGGCCCTGTTCCTGTATCTGATGCCCTTCACCGACGAAGATGAGACAAGTATATTCACGAAATACGAACAGCCGCATACGCACGATGCGGTCCCTGCACCCCGAGAAACGAGACATCAGGAGCGCGCGATGGCCAAGGTCACCATTCTCTATTGGCAGGAGATCCCGTCCCTGGTCGAAGCCAGGGACCGGAGCGGCCGGCACAAGATTGAGCTGAGTCAACGGTTCCAGGAGCTGATCGATCTTGTCGCCATGAAGAAGAAGCTGGCGGGCACCGACGAGTACCTGATCCAGTGGAACAAGGGTCAGCCGAAGGAACATGAAGGAGACCCTGAGACCACGGCCAAGGCGGTCGCCGGGGAGATCGAGGCACGCTACGAGACGATCAGGGCGGAGGAGCTCGCGAAGTGCAAGGCCTGAGAGGAAGACCGTGCTCTGCCGCGGCGCCCGACCTTCGCCGTGCATGAAGGAGCATGGGAAGTGCGGGGCCTTGGAGGACCACTCTGATGCCAGGGCTGCCAGGGCCCGCGGCGCATGCCGAGGCTCGAACGCTCGATGGCGCATTCCCGGCCGTTCACATCACCCGCCACCAGCGCTCGAACATCTCGACGGGTCGGCGCAGCCGCTGCATGGCCGTGAAGCGCTTGGCATCCTGCAATCTTCTGGTTGTATTCACAGAATATATTTGAGATATTTTGTCCTATGGCAATGACCATCGATAACTCGCTCCTGCTGACACCAGGCGAGGCAGGACAGTTTCATGCCGGGCCGGTCGACGTGCGGACCGAGCGCATCCTGCGCATCCAGGGCTATCGGGAGATGGGGCGGGTACGCAGGCCCATTCGCCGGGCGGCGGAGACAGCGGCCGAGATCGCCCGTGAGATCGCCGAAGGTGAAGTGGGTTGTCGGCGAATCGCGATCGCGGCATGCCGCAGGTCGACCCTGGAGCTCGAATGCGGCGAGCGCTTCGAGTGCCGGGCATTCGAGCGCTTCCTCGCGCAGTGCGAATCGGTCGTCGTGTTCGCGATGACCGCGGGGGCCGCTATCGACCGCCGGATCGACGAGCTGATGTCGGCGGACGATCCGGTGGTGGCGTTGATGCTCGATACCGCGGGCTGGCTCGCTGTGGAATCGATCACGCGTCAGTTCTCCGAGCGGCTCAAGGCGGACTGCGAGCCGATGGGGCTGCGGCTCACCCGGCGGATGGGACCGGGGTACACGTACCGGATGGGCCGGGAGATGGCGCCATGGGGGCTCGAGGAGCAGGAAGGGCTGTTCAGGGTGCTCGGTGAGGATGCCTCCCCGGTCACTGTGTTCGAAAGTGGCGCGATGCTCCCGAAGATGTCGCGCTCGGGGCTGTATGGATTGCGAGCCGCCGGCTCGGCGCAACCGATGATCTGAGAGCGACCCGTCGCGGCGGGGGGAGAGAAACGTATGCCGAAGCAAGCCCGCGGTCTGCCGGACGACCGCATCATCATCATCGGCGAGAACTTCAACGCCACCCGCAAGATCAAGGCCACGAGCCCGCGCGTGCAGGAAGTCGACGGCAGGACGGGCATCGTCTACACCGACCTCGACGGCGCCCGGAAGCTCCTCGACTGCACCGGCGTCATCCCCGAGGAACCGGCGCAGCGCAACAGCTTCATGGTCCCGCACATCGCGCAGGCGTTGCGCACCAGGGACCTCGACTACATCACCTACGCAATCAAGGCGCAGGAGCGAGCCGGCGCGCACATCATCGATCTGTGCGTCGACGAGATGTCGGTCTACCCGGAGGAACGCTACGAGTGGATCCAGTTCCTGGTGAAGACCGCGCAGTCGGTCACCGATTCGATCGTCTCCATCGACTCGTCGGATTCGAAGACTATCTACGCGGGGCTCGAAGCCCATGACAGCTCGAAGAGCCGGCCCGCCATCAACTCGTTCAACCTCGAGAACGGCCGGCAGGAGCTCGTCGGGATCGCGAAGGAGCGCGACGCGATCCTGCTTGCGAACGCGAGCGGCAACGCCGGCATGCCGCAGGACGCGGGCGAGCGGGTCGAGAACCTTGTCCAGTGCATGGACATGATGGACGACGGCGGCATCCCGATCGAAGACCGCTTCCTCGATGCGCTCGTCTTCCCCGTGGGCGCCGGTCCGGAGTTCGGCGGGCACTATCTCGACGCAGTGCGCGCGCTGCGCGCGAAGTACCCGGACGTGCACATATTCGGCGGGCACAGCAACGTCTCGTTCGGGCTGCCCAACCGCAAGCTCCTGAACCAGACGTTCGTCACCCTCTCGATCCAGGCCGGATGCAATGCGGCGATGCTGGACCCCCTGATGAACCCCCCGGCCGACTTCGACGGCTTCAACTTCGCCGCCAATGCGCTGAACGGCATCGACGAGTATTCCGTGAAGTACCTCAAGTATCAGCGCGGCCTGCGCAAGCAGACGGCAGTGAAGACCCGCGCCACGATGAAAAAGAAGGAGACCCTCCGATGAAAGAACTGCTTCCCCGCGAACGATTCATCCGCACGCTGCGACACGAGCCGGTCGACCGGGTGCCGCTGCTTTACCGAATGAAGCACGAGGCGAAGGAGAAGCTCGCGCGCGTGTACGGCATCGCCGATGCCGCCACCGGGCG
Source organism: Gammaproteobacteria bacterium (assembly GCA_047514485.1). GTDB lineage: Bacteria > Pseudomonadota > Gammaproteobacteria > HK1 > HK1 > HK1. The sequence continues at coordinate 1,417 of JAKZYK010000254.1, read as the reverse complement.
CAAGCACAACCCCGATCTCGAGCTCAGGCTCGGCAACGACGCCATCATCTACCAGATCGGGATCAACGCCGACTTCTCGCACCGCTCCATCGCCATCGGCGAGACCTGGTTCAACCACTTCGGCGTCGGCTACGGAAAGAGCGGTCTCCGGGGCCGCACCCCCGAAGAGCAGGTGGAGTTCGCGAAGACCCAGGAGTTCTGGGGGCCGGCCAAGGTGGTGCCGGAGAACTTCCCCAAGCATCACCCCATCACTTCAATGGAGGAGTTCAAGAACTACGAGTGGCCCGATCCCGCGGACCCGGAGATGCTCGGTCCCATCAAGGACATCTGCGATCGATACCAGAAGGACTACTTCATCATCGTCGATCTGTCCTCGACCCTGATCGAGGCCGCCTACGCGCACATCGTCGGGACCCAGAATTTCTTCCTGTATATGTTCGACGAGCCCGAGCTGGTCAAAGGCGTGCTCGACGGGCTTACCCAGTACTACACCGAGCTCGGACTGAACGCCATCAAGATGGGCGTGGACATGATCCGCGTCGGCGACGACGTCGGCGCCCAGCAGTCGATGATGGTGTCCCCGAAGCAGTGGCGCGAGCTGGCCAGACCGCGGTTCGAGTCGATGTTCAACGCGTACCGGAAGGAGAACCCGGAGCTGTTCATCAAGCTCCATTCCTGCGGGGACTACTCGCCGATTCTCGGCGACGAGGTCGAGCTCGGCGTGGACCTTTCCGGGCTGATGCAGCCGACCGGGGGCCTGAAGGACCAGGCCGAGATCAAGCGCAAGCACGGCGCGGACATCGCCCTCGTCGGCGGCTTCGACGTGCAGCGCCTGCTGCCGCGCGGGCAGGTCGAGGCGGTCCGCCAGGGAGTGTTCGACGTGATGAAGAACCTCGCGGTGGGGGGTGGATACATCTTCTCGCCGTCGCACTACATCCTCGCCGACGTGCCGGTCCAGAACATCTACGCGATGCTGGAGGCACAACGGGACTTCGGTGTCTACGGCAGGTATCCGTTGAATTGACCTTGAACCGATCCATGACGCGCCCGCCGCTTCGGCTTCGCCCGCGCGCCGGCGGCATCACGGGTGAGCGGTTCGCTATCCGCGCAATCTCGACGGAGGAACGTGACTCATGACCGAGCCGGTGTTTCAGACCCCCGATGGATGGGAGAAGCGTGCGCCCGAGGGGTGGGAGTGGCAGACCCTGTGGGAGGCGGTCGAGGAAGGGGACCACCATTACGCGCATGAGCGGGTCGTGCAGGCGATCGAGGCGGGCATCGACCCGCGGGTCATCCTCGACGACGGGCTGTTCCCCGGATTCGATCTCCAGGGGGATCGCTTCAGCGAGCAGATCATCTTCATCCCGGAGATGCTCATCACCGCCCGCGCGATGAAGGCGGGGCTCGCGCTCATCCG
>JAKZYK010000253.1:0-3605 GCA_047514485.1 Gammaproteobacteria bacterium | reverse complement strand
TCTGGGCGCGGGCCGCCGTAGCCGGGCTACGAGAGCGCCGGCACTCGCGGCCGGCCGCGCAGGATGCCTCCCGAGCGCGATCGCGAGCCCGCCGCCGGCGTCACCGAGCAGTCCGGATACGAAAATCCGATCGCCGGTGCGGGCGCCGGCCCGGGTCAGCGCGACGCCGGCAGGGCAGCGTCCGTGTACCTCGACGCTCGCCGAGAGCGTGCCGCTCACGGTGTCGATTGCGCCGACCGCAACACCGTGCAAGCGCGCGAGCGACTCGAATCCTGCGCGGAACGCGGCGAACCACGCCGGATCGAGGTGTTCCGGGATCGAAACTACCGCGACCGCCTCGGTCGCGGTCGCACCCATCGCGGCGAGATCGCTCAGATTGACTGCGAGCGCCTTGTAGCCCACGTCCTGCGCAGGGGTGTCGCTCGGGAAGTGCACACCGTCGACGAGGGTGTCGATGGCGACCGCGACGTGGTCGGCCGCTGTGCCCGGTTGCACGGCGGCATGCCTCGGTCAGTCCGGCCGCAGGCGGCGCGCCACCCGATCGAGCACGCCGTTGACGTACTTGTGGCTTTGCTCGGCCCCGAACGTGCGAGCGAGTTCCACTGCCTCGTTGATCACGGCTCGCCACGGAATTTCGACCATGGAACGGAGCTCGTGCGTACCCATGCGCAGGATCGCACGCTCGACCGGATCGAGCTCAGGGATCGGGCGGTCGGTGAACGCTGCGAGTTCCGTGTCCAGGGCTTCGAAGTCGATAATCACGCCGCTGACCAAGGCGTCGAAGAACACCGGATCGAATCCCCCTGGAGGCGGACTCTCCTTGAATTGCACGTGGAGTTCCTCCGCCGTGTGTCCGGTCATCTGCCACTGGTACAAGGCTTGCAGCGCCGCCCGGCGCGTGCGGCTTCGAATGCCTCGCGGATTCATGGTCGAGCCGGATCACACACAGAGACGGCGTCGTAGCGAGATCATCTCGAGCGCTGCGAGGGCCGTTTCACTGCCCTTGTTGCCGTGCTCGCCGCCAGCGCGCGCGTCGGCCTGCGCCCGGTCGTCGCAGGTGAGGACGCCGAAGACCACGGGGACATCGGTCTCGATCGAGGCGGCCTGGATACCGCGTGCAGCTTCTGCGCAGACGTAGTCGAAGTGAGGGGTGTCGCCCCGGATTACCGCACCGAGGGCCACAATGGCGTCGGTCTCGCCGCGCTGCGCGATCCAGCGCGCGGCCAGCGGCAGCTCGAACGCGCCGGGGACACGCACGACGAGGATCCCGTCGCGGTTCAGACCGTACCGGGCGAGGGTGTCGAGGGCAGCTTCGAGCAACCGCGACACGATGCCATCATTGAACCGCGCCGCGACGATCCCGATTCGCGCGCCGGCGATGTCGAACTCGGAGGGGGAGATGTCGTAGCGTGCCACGGAGAACCTGCTCGATCGCGAGTATCAGACCGGTCGGCCGGCTTCCCGGCCCACGGCGGCGTGCCCGGTTCGAGGTGCGCCGCGTCCGTCGAACGCCGCCATTGCGCCGCCGCTCGGCGACCCCGTGAGGCATGCAGGTGTACTCATCATGGACTCGACAGGCTCCGGGCTGACACCGGCGATGTTGCTCGCCGGCTCACGCCGCTCGCCCCGAGTCGCGTTCGTCTCCGACCGGTTGTGCGCGCGTCTCGGCATCGCCAGTCGGCGAACCATCAGACTCATCGACGTACTCGATCACTTCCAGACCGAAACCGGAGATGGCATGCAGGCGTTTCGGTGCGCTCAGGACCCGCATCTTGCGCACTCCAAGGTCGGCGAGAATCTGCGCCCCAAGCCCGAAGGTTCGGAGATCCGCACCGGCCTCGTGCTGCGGGAGCACTTCGCCGTCATCCTCCCGGTGGTAGGACTCCATGCGCGCGACAAGTTCGTTCGGGCGCTCGGGAGGTCGCAGCACCACGACCACCCCACTGCCTTCCTCCGCGACCCGGCGCAGCGCATCGCCGAGCGGCCACCCGGCATCACGGCGCCGGCTGGCGGTGAGGTCGTAGAGCGAGTCGTGAACGTGAACCCGGATGAGGGTCGGTTGGGCCGGGTCGAGCTTGCCGGCAACGAGCGCGAAATGAATCTCGCCGTCGGTCCGGGCTCGGAAGGCAACGAGCCGGAACTCCCCGAATTCGGTGGGTAGCCGACATTCGCCGGCGCGCTCTACCGTCTTCTCGTTGAGCATCCGGTATTTGATCAGGTCCGCGATGGTCCCGAGCTTGAGTCCGTGGGTCTGGGCGAATCGCTCCAGATCGGGGCGTCTGGCCATGGTCCCGTCTTCGTTGAGGATCTCGACGAGTACCGCGGCCGGCTCGAGCCCGGCCAAGCGCGCGAGGTCGCAGCCGGCTTCGGTATGGCCGGCGCGGGTGAGCACGCCGCCGGGCTCCGACATCAGTGGAAAGACGTGACCCGGCTGCACGAAATCCGAAGGCGTCGCGCCAGGCCGGACCGCGGCAAGAATCGTGGCGGCGCGGTCCGCGGCAGAGATGCCCGTCTTGATTCCCCGGGCCGCGTCGATGGAGACGGTGAATTGCGTGCGCTGCGCCTCGCGATTGTCGTCGACCATCAGCTTCAGGCCGATCGCATCGCATCGTTCGCGGGTCATCGGCAGGCAGATCAGACCGCGCCCGAAGCGAGCCATGAAGTTGATCGCTTCCGGCGTCGCATGCGCGGCCGGCATGACGAGATCGCCCTCGTTCTCGCGGTCCTCGTCGTCGACGAGCACGACCATGTTGCCGTTTCTGAACTCGGTGATGAGCTCGTCGATGGGATCGAATGACATCGGCTGGGGGTCCTGATGGGCACGGCGCCCGCCGCGCGGTGTTCCGCGGCGGCGTGCGTGCATTCTGCCCGCCCCGGTCATGCCCGCGCAATGAACGCCGCGCCGGCGTGCGGTCACGTCTCCCGATACGAGAGAAGCCGCTCGACGTAGCGCGCGATCTGATCGGCCTCGATGTTCACCGCGCTTCCCGGCCCGAGCTCCCCGAGGGTGGTTGCCGCGAGGGTGTGGGGCACGATGTTCACGTCGAAATCTGAGCCATCGACCCCGTTGACGGTCAGGCTCGTGCCGTCGATACACACCGAGCCTTTCTCCGCGATGTACTTGGCCAGCGTCTCCGGCACCCGGAACTCGAACCGGACCGATCGCGCGTCGTCCCATCGGGCGAGCACCTGCGCAATGCCGTCGACGTGCCCCGAGACCAGATGGCCTCCAAGACGCGTGTCCGGCGTCAACGCGGTCTCGAGATTGACCCGGCTGCCGGCGGCAAGATCGCGCAGCGTGGTCCGCGCCAGCGATTCCGCCGAGACATCGGTCCGGAAGCCGGTCTGCGTCGCCTCGACCGCGGTGAGGCAGACGCCGCTCACGCAGATGGAGTCCCCGACCGCGATGTCGGCCGCCGGGATGGCTGCGGTGGCGATGACCAGCGACACGTCCCCCGAGGCGTGCTCGATCCGCTCCTCGATCCGGCCCACTGCCTGGACGATTCCCGTGAACATGTTTGCTCGGCTCCTCAGGTATGGCGGTTCCCGCTCACGCGTGTCCGGTGACTCGCCGGCTTCGCGATGCGACGCGAATAATGTGTTTG
>JAKZYK010000252.1:0-6068 GCA_047514485.1 Gammaproteobacteria bacterium | reverse complement strand
GCGGGACGATGAGTCGATCCACGAACTCGTACAGGTGCTGCGGATCGTCCTGGAGCGATTCGCGCTGCGATGTCAGCCCTTCAAGAATTCTTGACGTCACCTGCTCGACCAAGTGCTGAGCGGGATGTCCGGCGTCCGCCGCCGTCGCCATCGACCAGGCGATCACGCATGCCATCGCAACCATCAGCGCTCTGCTGCGCCAGATATCGATGATTACGAACATGGGAGCAACGCCCCCTCAGCGCGAAATTCCTGATGAATTCCCAGTAACGCCGGGCCCGAGGCCCGGACGCCGTTCACGGCTGTGCATCGACCCCCTCGGCGCCTTCCTTCTGCACTGGCATCAGATCCGCCTTCTGCGCCCCGAGCCAGAGGGTGAACGTGCTCGCCACGTAAATCGACGAATACGTACCGATGACGACCCCAATGATGAGGGCGGTCGCGAACCCGTGGATCAATTCGCCGCCGAGAGTGAAGAGCGCGATCAGCACGAGCAGCGTCGTCAACGACGTCATCAACGTCCGCGACAGCATCTGATTCAGTGAGCGGTTGATGACCGCTTCGGAGGTGCCGCGCCGCATCCGGCGGAAGTTCTCGCGGATCCGATCGAACACCACGATGGTGTCGTTGAGAGAGTAGCCGATGACCGCGAGCAGCGCGGCGAGCACCGTCAGATTGAAATCGAGCCCGAGTACCGAGAAGACACCAAGGGTGATCAGCACGTCGTGGAACAGGGCCGCTACGGCACCCGCCGAGAACTTCCATTCGAACCGGAACATCACGTAGAGAAAGATCGCCCCGAGCGCAATGAGCATCGCGAGGCCCCCCTGCTCGGTCAGCTCCTCGCCGACCTGCGGACCCACGAACTCGACCCTGCGCAGCTCGACCGTCGAATCCCTGGCGCGGAGTGCGTCGAGCGCGCGGTTGCTGAGCTCCGCCTTGTCGATGTCGTCACGCGGTGCGATACGGATGAGCACGTCGTGCGCGGTGCCGAAATGCTGAACGACGGCGCCCTCGAAGCCCGCGCGGTACAAGGTAGCCCGAACCGGCTCGAGATCGACGGCCTGCGGGTAGCCGACCTCGACGACGGTGCCGCCGGTGAAGTCGATCCCGAACTCAAGGCCACGGAACGTGAGCGAGAGGATCGAGACCACCAGCATCACCGACGAGAACATGACCGCGAAGCGGCGCCGGCTCATGAAATCGAGGTCGAGTCCCTGCTGGATCAGTTCCATGGTGAGATCGGTTGTCCGTTGCGAATGAAGACCCGGCCCGGGGTCAGATGGAGAGCGCGGCCACCCGCCTGCCGCCGTAAATCAGGTTGATGACGGCGCGGGTCATCATGATCGCGGTGAACATCGAGGTCGCGATCCCCAGCGAGAGAGTGATCGCGAACCCCTTGATCGGACCCGTACCGAACCCGAACAGCAATACCGCTGCGATGAGGGTGGTGATGTTCGCGTCGGCAATCGTCGAGAACGCCTTGGCATATCCAGCGTGAATGCTCGCCTGCGGGGTATTGCCGTTGCGGATCTCCTCGCGGATGCGCTCGAAGATGAGGACGTTGGCGTCCACCGCCATGCCCACCGTCAGCACGATGCCCGCGATGCCCGGCAAGGTCAGCGTTGCCTGCAACAGCGAGAGCATCGCGACCACCAGGATCAGATTGAACGTGAGGGCGAGATTGGCGACGAGCCCGAACCGCTTGTAGTAGACCGCCATCAGAGCGAGCACGAGGACGAAGCCGATCACGACGGACCGGAATCCCTGGTCGATGTTCGCCTGGCCCAGACTCGGGCCCACGGTGCGCTCCTCCACGATCTCTATCGGAGCGGCGAGCGCGCCGGCGCGCAACAGCAGTGCGAGATTGCGGGCCTCCTCGGTGGAGTCGAGACCCGTGATCTGGAATCGCTTCCCGAGCTGATCGCGAATCGTAGCGACATTGATCACTTCCTCGACGATCTCCTTCCGGCGCTCGCGCACGCCGTCGACGAACTCGGTGAACGACTTGTGCTCGATATACACGACGCCCATGGCCCGGCCGATCTTGTCCCCGGTGCGGCTCGAAAAGAGTCTGGCGCCCTTGCCGTCGAGGGTGATGAATACCGCCGGCGAGCCGCTTTGCTGATCGATCCCAGACGCCGCGTCCGTGATGTACTCCCCCGTGAGCATGACGTTGCGCTGGAGGAGGATCGGTCGGCCGTTGCGTTCGTGGTAGAGCTTCGCCGTTCCCGGAGTGCGCCCGCTCGCGAGCGCCGACGCGGACTCGCCGTGGACCATGCGAAACTCCAGCGTCGCGGTGGCGCCGAGGATCTCCTTCGCCCGCGCCGTGTCCTGGACCCCCGGCAACTGGACGACGATCCGACTCTCTCCCTGCTTCTGGATGACCGGTTCGGCGACGCCGAGCTCGTTGACGCGATTGCGGAGCGTGGTGACGTTCTGTTGAACCGCGAAGCGCTCGATCTCGCGCTTCGCCGACTCGCCGATCCGGATGTCGAGCACCGGATCCCCGACGTTGACGGTCGATTCGACGATTAGCTCGGGCATCCGCCGGCGTACGAGATCGTAGGCCTGGTCGCGGTGCGCGGCGTCGGTGAACCGAACGATCAGCCCCCCCTTCGCGCGCGTCGTGATCGCCCGCTGGCGAAGCTTCTCCTCTCTCAACAGGGTCCGGAGATCGCCCGCGTAACGCTGCTCCGCCTGTCTGACCGCGCCCGCGAGGTCCACCTCCATCAGGAAGTGCACGCCGCCGCGCAGATCGAGACCCAGATACATCGGCAACGCACCCAGACCGGTGAGCCAGCCCGGGGTCGCGGGCGCGAGGTTGAGCGCGACGACGTACCGGCGGTCGAGCGCGTCTTCGATGATCTCCCGGGCCTTGAGCTGATCCTGCCCCGATGCGAACCGGATGAGGAGTCGATCCGTGATCGCAGTCTCCCCCGCGGTGATGCCGCCCGCCTCGACCCGGCGGACAAGCCGGTCGCGAAACGCCGCGTCGATCGGTGCGCCGCGCACCGGCGACACCTGCACGGCGGGATCCTCACCGAAGAGATTGGGGAGCGCGAAGATGACGCCCGCAACGAGCGCCACCGCGATGAGCGTGTACTTCCACGCCGGATACTGGTTGATCATTCAGGGGGGTCCGGAAACGGGGGCGACTGGAAAGCTTGAAAGGCGTTGGAACTCAACCCGACTTGATCGTTCCCTTCGGCATCAGGGCCGCGATAGACAGGCGCTGGATCCGGACCTGCAATCCGTCCGCGATCTCGATGGTCACGAAGCTGTCGCCGACGTTGGTGATCTTTCCGAGCAACCCGCCGTTGGTGACCACCTCGTCGCCCTTCGACAGGCTCGCGACCATTGCCTTGTGCTCTTTCTGCCGCTTCGACTGCGGCCGGATCAGGACGAAGTAGAACACCGCGAACAGCGCGATGAGCATGATGAAGCTGAAGGTGGGGTCGCCTTGGTCACCACCAAACTGCGCATGCGCGTCCGCAATGAAAAACCCCATGACCGGTTCCTGCTCCTCGACCGCCGGGACCACCCGAGTAGATGCCGGCATTATCGCACGAGATGCATCTCTCGTCTCAAGGCTCTCCGGCGGGCTCCCCGGATGCGCGGCGCTCGGCGAAGGCGCGCCGCCAGATCTCGAAGCGACGGTTCGCGATCGCGCCACGCATCTCGTCCATCAGATGCTGGTAGAAGTGCAGGTTGTGGACGGTGTTGAGCCTCGACCCGAGGATCTCCCCGCACCGGTCGAGGTGGTGGAGGTAGGCGCGCGAGTAGTGGCGGCACGTATGGCAGGTGCACTCCGGGTCGATCGGCCGCTCGTCGTCGCGGTAACGCCGGTTGCGGATCTTGACCACGCCCCAGGGCACGAAGAGGTAGCCGTTGCGCGCGTTGCGGGTCGGGAGTACGCAGTCGAAGAGATCGACGCCGCGCCGGACCGCCTCGACGATGTCTTCGGGGGTTCCCACTCCCATGAGATAGCGGACCCGATCGCCCGGGAGCAGCGGCACGGTGGCGTCGAGCAACCGAAGGCGCTCCTCGAACGGCTCCCCGACCGCCAGGCCACCGATCGCATAGCCTTCGAATCCGATCTCGCACAGGCCCTTCGCGCTGCGTTCGCGAAGCGGCGCATACATCCCCCCCTGCACGATTCCGTACAGCGCGCCCGGGTTTCCGGCGTGCGCGGCGCGCGAGCGCTTCGCCCAGCGCAGCGTGCGCTCCATCGATTCGCGGGTCCGAGCCTCGTCCATGGGATATCCGGTGCAGTCGTCGAACGCCATCGCCACGTCGGATCCGAGCGATCGCTGAACCGCCATCGACCGCTCCGCATCGAGAAACACTTTCGCGCCGTCAATCGGGGAGCGGATTTCGACACCCGCCTCGGAGATCGACCGCCGCGCGCCGAGACTGAACACCTGAAACCCGCCCGAATCGGTGAGGATCGGGCGCTCCCAGTGCATGAAGCGGTGCAGACCGCCGAGCGCCTCGACGGTTTCCGCCCCCGGTCTGAGCATCAGGTGGAACGTGTTGGCGACGATGATCCGTGTGCCGAGTCCGTCGAGCTCCTCCGCGGTCATCGCCTTCACCGACGCATAGGTTCCGACCGGCATGAACGCGGGCAGCTCGACGATACCTCGCGCGAACGACGCTCGGGCGTACCGCGCCTCGCCGTCCGTCGCTTCCACGGCGAACGAGCATCTCTTCATGACGGGGGGCTCATGGCACCGGACCTGCCCGGTCGAGCAGCATCGCATCGCCGTAGCTGAAGAAGCGGTATCCGCGGGCCACCGCCTCACGGTATGCGCCGAGCACTGCGGCGGTGCCGCCGAACGCACACACCAGCACAAGCAGCGACGAGCGCGGGAGATGGAAGTTGGTCAGCAGCAGGTCGACACAGCGAAACTCGTACCCGGGGTAGATGAACAGCCCCGTCTCTCCCCGCATCGGCCGCGGCGACCCGCCGGCCGCGGCGCTCTCGAGCGCCCGCAGGGTCGTGGTGCCGATGCTCACGACGCGCCCGCCGCGCGATCGGGTGCGCGAGACCGCATCGCACACTGCCGCGGAGACCTCCACCCACTCGCAGTGCAGCGTGTGCGACCGGATCGACTCGCCCCGAATCGGTGCGAAGGTCCCCGCGCCGACGTGCAGCGTCACGTGCGCGCGTTCGACGCCGCGCTCCTCGAGCCCTGAGAGGAGCGTCTCGTCGAAGTGCAGGCCCGCGGTCGGCGCCGCCACCGCGCCCGGCCGGCGTGCGTACACGGTCTGATACCGCTCCGCGTCCTCGTCGGCCGCCTCGCGGCGAATATACGGGGGAAGCGGCACCGCACCGGTGCGCTCGATCAATTGCTCGACATCGTCCATGCCTGCGATCTCCAGCTCGAACAGCTCCTCGCGCCGGGACCGCACCACGAAGCCGCGGCCGCGCTCGACCGACAGGAGCGCGCCGCACGTCGGCTTCTTGCTGCAGCGCAACCATGCAAGGACGCGGTCGGGGGCGAGAATGCGCTCGATCAGGATCTCGACGCGACCCCCGGTCGGCTTCCTGGCGAAGAACCGGCCCCGGATCACCCGCGTGTCGTTGGCGACGACGAGGTCGCCCGGGGCGAGGAATTCGGCGATCGCGGGGAACGTCCGGTGGGCGACATCTCCCGACCCCGAGTCGAGGATCAGCAGCCGGCTGTCGCGGCGCCGGGGAGTCGGGAATTGCGCAATCAACTCCCGCGGCAGCTCGTAGTCGAAATCGGAGACGTGCACGGGCCGCGATGGTAGCAGAGGCCCCCCCGGCAATTCCCGCGGGGGGGGCCGCAGCACCGTTCCACGGTCCGAATTCGCCGCGCGTTTGCCGGTGCAGGGGGTTCGGCCCATGGCCATGCGGGGCCATGCGGGGCCATGCGGGGCCACGCGGCGAATGATTCCGGGGCCCGGCCGCAATGGCCAGGGGAGGCGGGAGGCGACCCGGAACCGGCGCGGTTTGGCGTATACTCCGCGGCCCGCGGCGGCGGCGTGCATCCTGCGCCGCGGCCCTCGCCACAGCCGGGATGGCGGAACTGGTAGACGCG
>JAKZYK010000251.1:0-5697 GCA_047514485.1 Gammaproteobacteria bacterium | reverse complement strand
CACGGCATGTGCACGATGGGTTACGCGGGACACGCGGTGCTGGCCGCGGTGTGCGACTACGACGGCAGCCGGATCCACACGATGCAGGTGCGATTCACTACCCCGGCCTATCCCGGCGAGACGCTGCGCACCGAGATGTGGGTCGACGGCGACGTCGTCTCGTTCCGCACGCACGCCCTCGAACGCGGCGCCCTCGTGCTCGGCAACGGACGGATCGAGATGGCCTGAGCAGACCGCATCCTCGGACCTTCACGGCCACGTCAGCGCGCCAGCATCATCCCGATGCCGCGCGCCCGTGCACGATCGAGACAGATCGACGCTGCCGCGAGGTCGCCGAGGCCGACACCTCGAAACATGAAGGCAGTTCGCGCGCTGCGATCGGTACGGCGGGGCTCGCCGATCAGGGTGACGAGATCGGCTTCGACCGGCACAGTGGTAACGATCGGCGAGGCGGCATGGCGGCGGAGATCGTCGACCGCGACGCGATCGAACGCGGAGAACGTCTCGGGGATCCACGAGCGCCCGAGGTCGACGCCGATCGCGCATGCACCCGGACCGAGCTTGCCGGCGTCGAGGAAGGGCCGGAAGCCAGGCTGATCGGGAATCGAGGAGACGACGATGTCGACCCCGGTCATTGCGTCGCGGGCGTCTTCGGTCACGCGACCCGCAACGCCTGCCGCCCGGGCGTGTGCGCAAAGCGCCTCCGCGCTCTCGCGCCTGCGGCTGAATGCGACGATGCGTTCGATGAACAGCTCCGAGGCGAGCGCGTCGAGATGGCTCCGTGCCTGCACCCCGCATCCGATGAAGCCGATGGAGTCCGATTCGGCACAGGCAAGACGCCGGGCGGCGACAAGCGAGATGGCCGCGGTCCGCACCGCGGTGATGTGCTCCGCGTCGAGGATCGCGACGGGCAGGCCGCTCTCGCCGTCGTGCACGACGATGACCCCGCCGATATGAGGCAAGCCGCGTGCCGCGTTCCCGGGTGAGAGCCCGACGGTCTTGAGCACCGAGACCGACGGCTCACGCGCGGCGCAGAGCAAGGCGAGGGAAAGGCGGCCGTCTGCGGGCGCGATGCTCGCTTTCGGAGCTTCCCAGGCGTCGCCAGCCCGCTCGGCCACGAGCAGCGTCTCAAGGCGATCCGCGATCTCGCGCGCGGAGACCGCGAGCCGCTCGACATCACGGCGAGAAAGATAGCGGATACCGGTTTCGAGCATCGTCGCAGTCCGCGTCGGTCCGGGACCATCCGGGTGTCGGGTGGATCATCGAATATACTCCGGTGAGTGTCGGATCCGGGCAGATCAGACTCGAACACGGCGGATGAGACCGCGCCCAGCGGCGCCGGGCTGAACATCCGACCCGCGTGAACACTGCGCGATGGGGAGGAGGATGGGAGAATGAGCGCGCGGGTGGAGCCGCGGGAGTGGCGCGGGAATCTGCTCTGCCCTCCAGGAGAACGACGATGAGCGACCGATTCATTCTCGAGAAGCAGGGCCACGTCATGTGGCTCAGGTTCAATCGCCCGGAACGCCTGAACGCCATGACCATCGAGAGCTGGGGAGAGCTCGACGAGCACCTCGCCGCGATCGACACGGACCGCGACGTGCGCTGCCTCGTGCTCGCGGGCGAGGGCCGTGCGTTCCTCGCGGGGCACGACGTCGGCGAGATCCGCGCGCACAACGAGGATATCGAATCCGGCAAGCTCACCCCGGCCCAGCTCCGCGAGTGGCAGAAGAACCTCCAGCACAGCACCCGCCGCATCCGCCAAGCGCGGTGCCCGGTCATCGCGTGCGTACACGGGTACGCGGTCGGCGCGGGGTGCGAGGTGGTGTTCGCGTGCGATCTCGTCGTCGCGGCCGAATCGACCCGGTTCGGGTTTCCGGAGGTGAACATCGGGGTGACCATCACCAACGGCGGCACGTACTTCATGCCGCGCAAGATCGGGCTCGCGAAGGCCCGCGAGCTTGCCTACACCGGCGAGCTGATCGACGCGGCGGAGGCGCATCGCATCGGGCTCGTCAACCGCGTCGCGCCCGACGGGACCGAGCGCGAGGCCGCGGGTGCCCTCGCCGAGCGCATCGCGAGCCGGGCTCCGGTCGCGGTCCAGCTTCACAAGGCAATGATCGACTCGGCGCTCGAAGGATCGCTCGAAGGCGCGCTCCACTTCGAGACCGAGGCGCTCGTGCAGACCGCAATGACCAGGGACAATCTCGAAGGAACCCGCGCATTCTTCGAGAAGCGCGAGCCGAAGTTCACCGGTGAGTGAGCTGGACGTCGACGCGCTGCAACGCGCACTCCAGCGCTTCGCCGATGCGCGCGACTGGGAGCAGTTCCACGCCCCGAAGAACCTCGCCGCCGCGCTCTCGGTCGAGGCGGCGGAGCTGCTCGAGATCTTCCAATGGCTGGACGAGGCGCAGTCGCGCGCGATCGGACTTGGGCACCCGCTCCACGAACGCGTCGCCGAGGAGATCGCGGACGTCCAGATCTATCTCCTGCGACTCGCGGACAAGGTCGGCGTCGATCTCGACGCCGCGGTCCGGCGCAAGATCGCGCGCAACGAGGAGAAATACCCGCCCGAGAGGGCCCGGGGCAACGCGACGAAGTACGACCGGCTGTAACCCTGCGTCGGACCTGGGCCGCCTCTTCCATCATTCGAAGGCCCCCCCACCTTCGGGATCTCTCTGCGTCCACCGCAGGGCCGCAAACCGGATACGTCCTCTCTCACCCCTCCGGGGTCCCACAGCTTGTCAAGGAGGGACGACGTTGGCAGCGCCGAAATACTCGTCCAGAAAGGCGCTGCGATAGCCGTCCTCCGTCCACAGCACGGGGAAGAAGGACTCGTCCATCTCCGTGCTCCCGGCCCGCTTGTAACGTCCGTAGACGTATCCGACGTTGGTGGGGTGGAAGCGTGCCTCGGAAGACATGCAGTGAGACACCAGCGCCCGGCGAGGTCCTTCGCCGCGGTTGGTGTCCGAGCCGTGGAAGGTGCGCCCGTGGTGGAAGACTCCCCCTCCCGCCGGGACTTCGACACGCACCACTTCGGGGGTGGCGCCGGCTCGCTCGGCCGCCTCGCGCATCTCTCGCTCGTAGTCGGCGGGAGCGTGAAACCGGGAGGCGGGCGGGGCCAAGCCCCAGCGGTGCGAACCCACCACGTACTCGATGGTGCCGCCGATCGCGCTGGTCTCGTCGAGCGCGATCCAGCAGGTGCACATCTCGGGCGGCACCACCCAATGCTGATAGCTGTCGTCCTGATGAAAAGCGAGCGGGCGAGCCCCCGGCGGCTTCCACAGCACGTTGTCCTGGTTGATTCGCGCCCCAGGCCAGCCGAGGAGCCGCGCGCACCACAGACCGACGCGGGGGTGGAGGACCGCGCGCGCCACGCTGCGGTCCGACTTCCACGCGTTGCAGATTTGGCGTGTGAGGTCGCCGGCGTCCCTTCCCTCGCGCCAGTTCCATTCGTCGGGGTAGAGACCGGTCTCGAAGTCGCCGCGGAAGAGCGGCGCGAAACGCGAGGCCAAGCGCGCCGCCGCCTCGGGCTCGATGAGCCGTTCGACGATGAGGAAGCCGTCTCGGCGAAAGCGTTCGATCTGCGCGGGACTCGGCTCGTCGATGAGAAACATCGCTGCTCTCACACCTCCCGACACAGATTATTTTCTAATATATTCATATATATAAACTCTTTCACTCATTTTCCTGCAATCGAAGCCGCGTACCTGCCAACCTTCGGTGTCGCCGGCCGATCATTCTGGATCCGCCTCCAACGGCGAGCTTCCGCCCGTTACCAGATGGCTGAACCGCACCAGCACCCGGTAGGTGAGCCCCCAGATCACCCGCCCGTCGAACATGATGGCGGGCCGGGGATGAGGCGGACCGGAGCGTGACCAGTGCACCACGGTGCGGTTGTCGGGATGGTGGAGATGGGCGGTCGGAACCCAGAATGCACGGGCGATCTCGCGTGCGTCGGGGCGAAGCGCAGGACGGGACTCGCCGACGTAGAACACGCTCGCGCCGAGGATCCCGATCCCGGAGTCGAAGCGCGAGATCGGCATCGGCGCCACGTCGCCGACATGGTGTCCGTCGGCGAGGTCGAGCCCAATCTCTTCGTGGGTCTCGCGCATCGCGGTGGCGCGCAGGCTCTCGTCCTCGCCCTTTGCCCAGCCGCCGGGAAACGCGACGTCGCCGGACCAGGGGTCTCCGGCGCGGCGAGCGCGTTCAACGAAGCACACGCTCGGCCTGGCGCAATCACCGCAGAGTACGATAGCAACCGAAGCGCGCCGCGCGGACCGCGCGTCTGCGGCCGGATCGAGATCGACGAACCTCTTGCGAATCTGCTCGATGCTCGACATCACGCAGCGAAGATACCGCAGTGCAAGGACGAGATCGCCGCCCATGCTCTACCTGACGATGTTCGCATCGGCGTTTCTCGCCGCGACCGTGGTTCCGTTCGCTTCCGAGATCGCCCTGGCCGCGGCGCTCGCGGCGGGCGGTGCGATCCATTGGCTGATCGTCACCGCGACCCTCGGCAACACCCTCGGCGCGGTCGTCAACTGGGCACTCGGGCGATTCATCGAACATTTCCGCGACCGGCGGTGGTTCCCCGCCGGCCCGGAGCAGATGGAACGCGCGCAGGCGTGGTTCCGGCGATACGGAGTGTGGTCGCTGCTGCTCGCCTGGGCGCCGGTCATCGGCGATGCGCTGACCGTAGTGGCCGGCACGATGCGGGTGCACATCGCGCCGTTCCTGATCCTGGTGGCGGTCGGAAAGGGGCTGCGCTACGTCGTTGTCGCCCTCGCGGTG
Organism: Gammaproteobacteria bacterium; assembly: GCA_047514485.1. Taxonomy (GTDB): domain Bacteria; phylum Pseudomonadota; class Gammaproteobacteria; order HK1; family HK1; genus HK1. The sequence goes on along the minus strand of JAKZYK010000251.1, from coordinate 903 downwards.
GACGGCGCCACCGGAAGCTGACTCAGCAGTTCGGCCGAACGCGACGAACGCGAATGCGCAGGCGATCTGGCGCGCACCGTGAACGGCGCCGTCACGCCCTGGACTCGCGGGTCAATTCAACAACCCGGCCGAGCGCATCGCGCGCTCCACCTTCTCTTTCGTCGCCGGGGTCGGCTCGACCAGAGGCAATCGAACCTCGGGGGAACACTTGCCGAGCACGCTCGCGGCGTACTTCACCGGGGCGGGGCTGGTCTCGGCGAAGAGCGCCTCGTGCAGCGGCATCATGCGTTGCTGAGCGGCAAGGGTCGCCTTCGCGTCGCCGTCCATCCAGCTCGTGTGCATCTCCGAGCAGATGCGGGGTGCGACGTTCGCGGTGACCGAGATGCAGCCGTGACCGCCCTCGACGAGCAGCGCGAGCACTGCCGCGTCTTCGCCGGAGAGCTGCACGAAGTCCTCGCCGCATGCAATGCGGGTCTCCAGCGGGCGGGTCGCGCTGTTCGAGGCATCTTTCACTCCGACGACGTTCTGGAGCTTCGCGCACCGCGCCATCGTTTCCACCGTCATGTCCACGGCCGAGCGTCCCGGGATGTTGTAGATGAGAATGGGGATGTCGACTGCGTCGCTGATCGCCTTGTAGTGCCGGTAGAGCCCCTCCTGGGTCGGCTTGTTGTAGTACGGGGTGACCACCAGCGCGGCATCCGCTCCGCACTCCTTGGCGTGGCGTGTCAGGCTGATCGCCTCCTCGGTCGAGTTCGATCCCGTCCCGGCGAGGACCGGCACCCTGCCGTTCGTCACTTCGACGCACATCTCGGTCACCCGTTGGTGTTCGGGGTGGCTCAACGTCGGCGATTCACCGGTGGTGCCGCAGGGCAACAGCCCGTGCGTGCCCTCTGAAATCTGCCA
>JAKZYK010000250.1:0-9306 GCA_047514485.1 Gammaproteobacteria bacterium | reverse complement strand
CGGATTAGCGCAGCGTAATCCGACATCACATGCGACGCGCACTTCCTGGGCCGGAAACGTCGGATTACGCTGCGCTAATCCGACCTACGGACTGCCGGAGCATCGATGTCCGTCCTCACACCGTAGCGTGAAATGGTCCTGACCTCGAACCGTCGCGAGGTTCATCTCGCGGTGGAATCACGTACCCTCTTCAAAGTTTGATATTCGATTGGAAGAGAGAGGCTCCCGATGGTACGGCGGCTCGCATGATCAGCGCTGCGCTCGCGGTCTGACCCTGATCCGTGTTCACTCCCTTCGAGCTCTGCATCGGCCTGCGTTACACGCGCGCGAAGCGGCGCAATCACTTCATCTCGTTCATCAGCCTCACGTCGATGATCGGGATCGCGCTCGGCGTGACCGCCTTGATTGCGGTGATCTCGGTCATGAACGGCTTCGAGCGCGAGCTTCGCGAGCGTATTCTCGGCATCGCTTCGCACGCGACGATCTCGGGGGTCGACAGCGCGCTTGAAGGCTGGGAGTCGCTTGCCGCCGCCGCCGAGGCCCACCCCGAGGTGGTAGGCTCCGCCCCGTTCGTGGAATCGCAGGCGATGCTGACCCACGCCGGGCAGGTCCGGGGCGTGCTGATCCGCGGCGTTTCGCCCTCGCGCGAGCCGCGGGTGTCGGAGGTCGGGCAATATCTGGTCGAGGGTGAGCTCGAGAGTCTTGTGCCGGGCCGGTTCAACGTGCTGCTCGGGCGCGATCTGGCACTCAGGCTCGACGCTCCGGTCGGCACCGCGATCACCGTCGTCGCGCCGCAGGCGCGGGTCACTCCGGTCGGGGTGGTGCCGCGCCTGCGGCGCTTTACCGTCACCGGCATCTTCGAAGCCGGTCACGCGCAGTACGACACCGCGCTGGCAGTGATTCACATCGAGGACGCTCAGCGCCTGTTCCGGCTCGGCGCAGGGGTCAGCGGGCTGCGCGTGAAGCTCACCAACATGTTCGACGCGCCCCGGGTGAGCCGGGAGCTCGCCCGTTCGTTCGGGGGAGCGTACTGGCTGCGGGACTGGACGCAGCATCACGCGAATTTCTTCCGGGCCCTCAAGATCGAGAAGACGGTGATGTTCGTGATCCTGACCCTCATCGTCGCGGTCGCCGCGTTCAACCTGGTCTCGACGCTGATCATGGTGGTGACCGACAAGGAATCCGACATCGCGATCCTGCGCACGTTGGGGGCGAGTCAGTCGAGCGTCCTGTCGATCTTCGTCGTGCAGGGGACCGTGATCGGGATCGCCGGCACCCTCGCGGGGGTGGCCGGCGGCGTCGCCCTCGCCGCCAACGTCGAGACCCTCGTGCCCGCCATCGAGAGCTTCTTCGGCCTGAAGTTCCTCTCCCCCCAGGTCTACTACATAAGCGCGGTGCCTTCGGAGATGCGCTGGAACGACGTCGCGGCGGTCGGCAGCGTGGCCTTCGTGATGTCGGTGCTCGCGACGCTCTACCCGGCGTGGAGAGCCTCTCGAATCCAGCCGGTGGAGGCGCTCCGTCATGAGTGAGCCGGTGCTCGCAGCGAGGGGTCTCGATCGCTCGTTCCGGCAGGGAGGGCTGGACGTCGAGGTGCTGAAGGGGGCGGAGCTTGTGGTGGAGGCGGGCGAGGGGGTCGCGCTGATCGGGGCGTCGGGCTCCGGCAAGAGCACGCTGCTGCACTGCCTGGGCGGGCTCGACACTCCGGATCGCGGAGAAGTGGTGATCGCCGGCCGCTCGGTCGCGGCGGTCGGAGAGCGCGAACGCGGGCGCATTCGCAACGAGATCCTCGGCTTCGTCTACCAGTTCCACCATCTCCTCGCGGAGTTCACCGCGCTCGAGAACGTCGCGATGCCGCTGCTGATCCGCGGCATGGGGGTGCGTACGGCCGAAGAGCAGGCGCATGCCATGCTCGCGAAGGTCGGTCTCGGACCCCGCGCGTCGCACAAGCCGGCCGAGCTCTCGGGTGGCGAGCGCCAGCGCACCGCCATCGCCCGGGCACTCGTGACCGGGCCGCGATGCGTACTGGCCGACGAGCCCACCGGGAATCTCGATCGGCATACCGCGGACGCGGTCTTCGATCTGATGCGCTCGCTCAACCAGGAGCTCGGGACGAGCATCGTGGTGGCGACGCATGACATCTCGCTCAGCGAGCGAATGGATCGGCGGCTTCGCATCGTGGAGGGCCGGCTCGTACCGGCTTGAACCGGTACCTCTCTCCGCTCTCGGAGCGGCGAGACCGAGCCGGATTGCTCGACCTGCCGCTCAGCGAGCGGATGGATCGCCAATGGAGCGGCGGCTCCAATTCCAGGAGGGCCGGTTCATCCCGGCCCGAACCTGTGTGTCTCCCGGTTCCAGGGCGGTGGAGCCGAGCCGGATTGCATTGAATCGTGGTCTCGTCGCTGCCCTGCGGGCCGCCGGCATTCGGCCATCGTCCCTCGGCCTTGCAGCCCGGTCGCCCCGCCAATGATCTACCACGGGCGCCGATGCGCGGCATCAAGACTCCGATCCGCGCTCCCGAGGCATCCTTGCCGGTGCCGGCGGGATCTCGTCAAGGGCGCCGTCCTCGGTTCGCCGCCGCCGGATGCGGCGGCCGCGCCACGACACCATCACGTGCGCACGCCAGATGAGCCGGATCGCGAGCTGCCCGAGGATCGCCGAGGCGAGCCCCATCACGAAGCATCCGAGCAGGAACGGCTCCCACACCAAGACGAGCTCGTCGAGCAGCCACCGCAGTGACACTTCGATCTGAAGATCGACCGGTGGGACGTCGAGCATCCAGGCCCCGAGCTTGTAGGCCGCGAAGAGCAGCGGCGCCACCGTCACGGGGTTGCTGACCCATACCAGTGCGACCGCGACCGGAAGGTTGCAGCGCACCGCTATCGCGGCGCCCGCGGCGAGGATCATCTGGAAGGGTACCGGCACCCAGGCCATGAACAGGCCGGTCGACACCGCCCACGCGACCGAGCCGCGGCTGAGGTGCCAGAGGTCGGGGTCGGACAAGAGCCGGCCGAAGACACGGCGCAGAGACGCATGCCCGCGGATCTCGCGCGCTCCCGGGACCATCTTGCGCAGGAGTCTTCTCATCGTCGCTGCCTCGCACATGCGCCGCGCCGGATACCTACACACGACGGGCTCACCGCCGCCACGCACGAACTCGCTTCGCCGACAACGCGCCACTGCGCGCCGCGCATTATCCACGACTTCCCTCCCGCGTCCATGCTCCACCACCGGACCGATCCGGACGATGGCGATGATGAATCAACTTCTTGCCCGCAGTTCTGGCCAGCTCGCTTCGCGGTCCGGTGAGAACTGCGGGCTTTTGACGTAGCCATGCTGTTGCTCGCCTGCTCATTTGTAGTCGGGGTGGCTCTGCTCGAGAACGAGCCGGCGTTGCCGGATCCGATGTGGTGCGCGCCGCTGCCCGTCGTCGCGTGGCTCGCGACCATGCGGGTCCGCGCGAGTCCTCTGCTCGCGGTCGTGGCGGGATACTCATGGGCGGCATTCCTTGCCCACGTTCAGATATGCGCATTGCTTCCGGCCGCGGTGGAGGGACGGGACGTCGAGATCACGGGCACCGTGCGGGGTCTTCCCGAGGCCGACTCGCTCAGAGCGAGGTTCGATCTCGAGGTTGAAGACAGCGCTCGCGCCCCAATCGCGGCCGGAAGGGTGAGGCTCTCGTGGTACGGCGCGCGCGCGGCGCCGGCGCCGGGGTCGGTATGGCGCCTGACCGTCCGGTTGCGCCGGCCGCGTGGATGGCACAACCCCGGCGGTTCCGACTACGAAGGTTGGCTGTTCGCGAACCGAATCGTCGCCACCGGCTACGTCAAGTCCGCGCAGCGCATCGGCTCGGCGCCCGCGTTGTCGCTGGCCCGGATGGACGCGGTGCGGGCCGGTCTTGCCCGGTCGATTCGTTCCGCGCTCGATGGATACGGTAGCGAAGGACTGGTCCGCGCCCTTGCCATCGGCGATCGAAGCGGTGTTTCGGAGCGCAGTTGGCGGACGTTGCGCGTGACCGGCATCGCCCACCTCATGGCGATTTCGGGCCTGCACATCGGGATGGCGGCGGCCGCCGCGTACTGGATCGCGCTGCGCGCATGGACGTTCGTGCCGCGAGCCGCGCTGCTGGTCGCTGCACCGCAGATAGCGGGGGTCGCGGCGATGCTCGCCGCGTTCGGCTACGCGCTGCTCGCCGGCTTCGCGCTTCCCACGCAACGCGCGCTGTTGATGCTCGCGGTGGTCTTCGCGTCGCGGTTGTCGAGGCGGTGCATCCTGCCCTCGCACGGACTCGCGTTTGCGCTGGCCGCGGTTCTGGTCATCGACCCGCACAGCGTCCGGGCCCCCGGCTTCTGGCTTTCCTTCGTCGCCGTCGCGGTCATCGTGATGGCGATCGCCACCCGGCCGGTGGGGGGCGCACGCACCTTCACCGGCCGGCTGCGCACCCTCGGCACAGTACAGATTGCGGTCACGGTGGGCCTCGCACCACTGACCCTGAGCGTCTTCGCCGAGCAGTCGTTGGTGTCCCCGTTCGTCAATGCGCTCGTCATTCCGCTGGTCGGCACGATCGTCGTCCCCGTGATCCTCGTGGGGCTGCTCGCCGGCGCGGTCCTTCCGGCCGCCGGCGCCGCGTTGCTCGCCGCCGCCGCGCTGGTGCTCGACACGCTGTGGCCGCCCATCGAGTGGATCGGCGTGCACGCCGCGATGCTGCGGGCGCCGGGTGCGATCGGGCCATGGCAGCTCGCCGCCGCCGCGGTGGGGGTGCTGATCGTGCTCGCGCCGCGGGGCCTGCTGATCCGCTGGCTCGGCTTGGTCTGGATGCTGCCACTGATTACGATGCGCCCGGCGCCCATCGGCCCGGGGGCATACCGGATGACGGTGCTCGACGTCGGGCACGGGCTCTCGGTGGTGGTGGAGACGGCGAGCCGCGTGCTCGTCTACGACACCGGACCGCGGGTGGGGCGTCTCGATGCTGCCGCTCTCGCGGTGCTGCCGTATCTCGCCCGGCGCGGTCACGACACGATTGATCGTGTCGTGCTGAGCCATGGCGACTCGGATCACGTCGGGGGATACCGGCGCCTCGCCGAATCGGTCGCCGTCACGTCGATGGTCGCGAACGGTCCGGTGGAGTCCCATCGGCCGGACTCCGAGTGTGCGGCGGGCCGCCGGTGGGAGTGGGACGAGGTCTCTTTCGAGGTCCTGTACCCGTTCGACGGAAGCTCGGGATTCGACAACGTTCACTCGTGCGTGATCCGGATCGAAGGCTCCGGCGGGAGTACCCTTCTGACCGGGGACATCGAGAGTGCCGGGGAGCAGGCGCTCGTTGCTCGTCGGGAGGATGGACTGGCCACCGATGTCCTCGTGGTTCCGCATCACGGAAGCGCTACGTCGTCGACTCCAGGGTTTCTCGATGCGGTGTCGCCTTCGATCGCAATCTTCAGCGCCGCGGAGCACGGCCGGTTCCGCCTCCCCCATCCCGGCGTCGTGTCGCGGTACGCCGATGCAGGAGTCGCGATGTACTCGACCTCGCGTTGCGGCGCCATCACCGTCGATTTCCCGGCGAACCGGGAGCCGCGTATTGCCCGGTTCGAGCGTGAGGCGCAGCGCCGGTACTGGCATGCGCGGGATCTGTCTTGCCACGGCCGGACGCCATCCGGCCTCTGAGTCTCCGGTGCGCCGGAGGCCGCGGACCCCGTAGGTCGGGTTGGTCGAAGGCGTAATCCGACGTCGCACCGGGGCGCTCATATCGGATGACGCTGCGCCAATCCGACCTGTCCGGGACTACCCGGGACCGGAGCCGCAGCGTGAAATGTTCCTGTCCCGGCGCCCCGGGACGTGTGTGTTGCGGCCAAGCCGGCGCGGTATGATTCCGTCCCCGCGCCACACGCACACGGAGAGACCGTGCTTGAGCTCGTGAAATCGGGCGGATGGCTGATGGCGCCCATCATTCTCTGCTCGATCGCCGCGATGGCGATCATCGCCGAACGCCTGTGGGCGCTTCAGCGCGAGCGGGTCGCGCCCGAGGATCTTGTCGCCCAGGTGGGGCAGTGGGCCGGGAGAGAGGAGCTGACGGAGGAGCGGATAGAGGCGTTGCGAAAGGGATCTCCGCTTGGGCGCATTCTCGCTTCCGGTCTCGCCAGTCGCGATCTCGATCGCGAGATCATGAAGGAGAGCTTCGAGGAGTTCGGCCACCACGTGGTCCACGAGCTCGAGCGTTATCTCAATACGCTCGGCACCATCGCCGCGATCACGCCTCTACTGGGGTTGCTGGGCACCGTCGTCGGGATGATCAAGGTGTTCGCGGTGATTACGGCGCAGGGCGTCGGTGAGCCCCGGGTGCTTGCCGGCGGGATCTCCGAGGCGCTCATCACGACCGCGGCCGGACTGACCGTCGCGATTCCGAGCCTGTTGTTCCATCGGTTCTTGCGCGGGCGGGTGGACGAGCTGGTGGTGACGATGGAGCAGGAAGCGCTCGAAATGGTGGAAGCGCTGCAGGAGCTGCGTTCAGGCCGGTCCGATGCGGAGGGCATCCGGTGAAGTTTGGAGCCGTTCAGCGCGACTCGCCCGAGATCAATCTCACGCCGTTGATCGACGTGGTCTTCCTGCTGCTAATCTTCTTCATGGTATCCACGACGTTCGAGCGGCGTTCCGAGCTGAGCGTCGAGCTGCCGGAAGCGAGCGCGCCGGCGAGCATACGGGACGACGCAGTCATCGATGTCGTGATCGATGCCGGGGGAGGCGTGCACGTCGAGGGCAGTCCGCTGGCCGACCCTCGGCCCGGAAGCCTGCGGCGCGCCCTCGCGAACGCCGCGCGGGGGCTCGACTCGCCGCCGGTGGTCATCAGCGCCGATGCGCAAACCCCGCATCAGTCGGTCGTCACCGTCATGGACGCGGCGCGGCAGGCGGGACTCTACAAGCTGACCTTCGCGGCGCAGCGCTCGGCGGAGCCGCCGGACTGATGCGCGGCGCGCGGCGCTCCGTCTCCCACCCCCGGCCGCTGCGACCCGTCGCCGCCGACAGTCATCGATCCCTCCCCTCCCGTGCGTGAGCCGCCCGACTTCTGGTATGAGCCGAGTCCGCTCGGCGCCCTGCTGGCACCGCTCGGATGGGCGGTCGCGCTGTTCACGGTGCTGCGCCGTGGTGCCTATCGGGCCGGCATGCGCCGCTCTCGGCAGGTCGGCTGTCCGATCGTCGTCGTCGGCAATCTCAGCGCCGGAGGAACCGGCAAGACCCCGTTGGTCATCGCGATCGCGAAGCTCCTCGCACGGCGCGGGCTGCGTGTGGGGGTCGTTTGCCGCGGATACAGAGGCAGCGCAAGCCGGTGGCCGCGGCAAGTTCGGTCCGACAGCGATCCGAATCGGGTCGGTGACGAAGCGGTGCTGCTGGCGCGCCGTACCGGGGGCCCGGTCGCTGCCGGCCCGAACCGCATCGCCGCGGGACGCATCCTGTTCCGCCGTTCCAAGTGCGACGTAATCCTGAGCGATGACGGGCTCCAGCACCTGCGCCTCGCCCGGGACGTGGAGATCGTCGTGGTCGATGGAGCACGCCGGCACGGGAACGGCCGTTGCATGCCGGCGGGGCCGCTGCGCGAACCGCTCGGCCGGCTCGCATCGGTCGACCTCGTGGTCGTGAACGGCGGCGCACGTCAGGGCGAGCTCGAGATGCGGCTCGAGGTCGGCCACGCGGTGAACCTCGCCGACGCGAGCCTGACGCGCTCGCTTGACGCGTTTCGCGGCACGCCGGTCCATGCGGTGTGCGCAATCGGGCACCAGGAGCGGTTCTTCGGCGCCCTCGAGACCCACGCACTGACGATCGTTCGTCATCCGTTCCCGGACCATCACCCGTTCCGAGAGGCGGAGATTCGGTTTCCCGATGACGCGCCGGTCCTGATGACGGAGAAGGACGCGGTCAAGTGCGAACGATTCGCCGATGCGCGCCACTGGTACGTGCCGGTCGAGGCGGTGCTCTCGAGCGAGCTGGAAGCCGGGTTCCTGTCCATTCTTCGCGAGCGTGGGGTGGCCGTGGGAACCGATACGCATTCATCGCCGGCGTGAACTGCCTCGTCGTGATTCCGGCGCGATACGCATCGGTGCGTCTGCCGGGCAAACCGCTGGCGGACATCGCCGGAAAGCCGATGGTCGTTCGGGTCCACGAGCGGGCCGTGGCGAGCGGCGTCGGGCCGGTCGTCGTGGCGAGCGACGACGAGCGGGTGGTCGCTGCCGTGCGGGCCTGCGGGGCCGATGCGGTCCTCACCTGCGGTGCGCACGCCAGCGGGACGGACCGGATCGCGGAGGTCGCCGCGATGCGCGGCCTCGCCCCCGCGACAGTGGTGGTCAACGTGCAGGGTGACGAACCGCTGCTGCCGCCGAGCCTGATCGCGCAGGTCGCGGCCAACCTCTCCCGTCGCGAGGACTTCGCGATCGCCACTCTGTGCGAAGAAATCGAGCGAGAGGAGGAGATCTTCAATCCCGACGTGGTCAAGGTGGTTTTCGACGAAAGGGGCCGTGCCGCGTACTTCTCGCGCGCTCCGATCCCGTATTGCCGCGGTCGATTCGATGCCCGCGCCGGGGCTTCGCGGGATTCTGCGGGGCACTGCCCGCACTACCGGCACATCGGCCTGTATGCCTACCGCGCGGGCTTCCTGAATCGGTTCAGCACTCTCGAGCCGGCTCCAAGCGAGCGCGCGGAGTCGCTCGAGCAGTTGCGCGCCATCCACCACGGCTACGCGATTCATGTAGAGACCGCCTGCGAGCGCCCGGGTCCCGGGGTGGACACGCCGGCCGATCTCGAACGGGTGAGGGCAATCTTCGAGCGGCGGGCGTGCGACGGCTGAGCGCGCGGGCGGCGCGCAAGTGTAGAATGCACAATCGTACGACGGCGTGGACCCGAATCTCCCGGGCGGAGCCCGGTTCGCGGCACCGCCGCCGAATCCATGAATCCCACCATGAAGCTCAGCGAGCTGCCTCCCCGACTTCCAGCGCCCGAGCTTGGTTCCGGGCGGGTCGTCGCTCGCTACGCGTGCAACGAGTCCGGACGCGACTTCGTGGTCGGGGACATTCACGGAATGTTCGCGCACCTGCGTTCCCTGCTTGACGAGATCGGGTTCGATCCGGGCGCCGATCGCCTGTTCTCGGTCGGCGATCTCGTCGACCGCGGGCCCCAGTCGGCGGCGGCGCTCGACTGGCTCGACCATGCGTGGTTCCACGCCTGCCGGGGCAACCACGAGCAGTTCGCCATCGACTCCGACGATCCCGTCCAGTACGACCTGTGGATCAACCACAACGGGGGCGCATGGTGGCTCGATCTGGACGA
>JAKZYK010000249.1:0-4778 GCA_047514485.1 Gammaproteobacteria bacterium | reverse complement strand
ACTACTGGGGTCAGGCGCCGATCGCCGACGACGAAGAGGCCATGCGCCTCTACGAGGAGCACGTCGCGGCCGGCACGTGGCAGCCCGAGTCCTATCCGCCGCCGCCCTACCACTACCCCGACGGCATCGCCACGCCGCGCGGCCTTCGCAACCTGACCAGGCGTTTGTTGGAGCGCGGCTATAGCGAACAGACAACCAAGAAGATTCTCGGTGGCAACTGGGTCAGGGTCTTCAGGGAGGTGTGGGGCGAATAGAGACGCACGGTCCAACGCAAAAAAGCGACAAGGGGAGACAGCACTCATGGTGGACAAGAAGAAAGAGACTGGAAGAGCCGGTATCGACCGGCGCAGGGTTCTCCAAACTGGCGCCGGAGCGCTCGTCGTCGGTGCCGGCGGCAGCCTGATCTCGTTGCAAGGCTCCCGAACGGCACAGGCATCGGAACCCAAACGCGGCGGCGTGCTGCGCCTCTCTACTTCAGAGGAGCCGTTCGCACCCGCCTTCGACGTTCATCGCATTATCTCGCTGCTGACACTGCGAATCGGCTACCTGGCCTACAACGGCCTGGTGAACATCGACAGCAACCGCAATGTCGTGCCCGACCTGGCCGAGTCGTGGGAACAGCCCGACGCGCAGACTTACATCTTCAACCTGCGAACGGGCGTGAAGTTCCACGATGGCACCGACTTCACCGCCGATGACGTCAAGTTCACGGTCGAGCGCATCCTCAATCCGGACACGGCGTCTCCCTACGTGGCGGACTTCCAGGAGATCGAGGCGGTGGATGTCCTGTCTTCGCATCAGGTGCGGATGCGCATGAAGCGGCCGTTCTCACCTCAGCTCGCCAACTTCCGGCGCTCGATTTTCCCCATCATCTCGCCGACTGCGATCGAGAAGCACATGGCGACCGATCCGCTCAAGGGCTCCATCGGTACGGGCCCATTCAAGTTCGTTTCCTATACGCGCGGCGACAAGGTGGTGCTCGAGCGCAACGACGACTATTGGGGTGGGCCGGCTTACCTCGACGGGATCGAGGTTCATATCATCCCCGAGCAATCGACGGCGCTGGCGGCGCTGCAGACCGGCGGCCTCGACTACATGATGCAGACCAATCCGGAATTCGCCGACCAGATCAGATCGAACCCGGACCTCAAGCTGCTGACGACGCCCTCGCCGATCTGGGATTACGTCGCCTACAACGTCGAGCGCGAGCCCTTCACCGACAAGCGCGTGCGGCAGGCCTTCTCCATGGCCTTCGACCGCGAGGGCATCGCACACGGGATCTACAAGGGCCTCGCGGTGGCGGCCCATCACGCGCTCTCGCCTGCCTTCGGGGCTTACCATCGCGAGAACGCCGACATTCCGTACCAGTACTACGATCCCGACCATGCCAGGACGCTGCTGGAGGAGGCCGGGTTCGACTTCGACCAGACCATCCGCTTCGACACCTTCACCGAACGCCCGTGGGGCCTTGTCGGCGATGCCTGTGCCGCGCAGCTCACCGCCATCGGCATCAAGCTCGAAATCGTCAAGCCGGACTTCAACACCTTTGCCGCCTACTTCTACGGCACGAAGGACTACTGGATCGGCAATTCCTCCTGGACGGGAGGCGGGGTAGACCCCGACGCCTTGATGTACAAGCAGCTCGTGACCGACGAAATCTATAATGTCGGCAACTACTCGAACGCCGAGGTCGACGACCTCCTCCAGCGGGCCCGCAGCGAGATCGATATTCCGACACGTGCCGATCTCTACAACCAGGCGAACCGCATCTGCATGGAGGAATGCCCGGTCGCGTTTCTCGTCTTCCCCAACCTTGTGGAGGGCATGCGCAAGGACGTGATCGGCTACCGGTTCCGCGACGAGTTTGCGGGACCGATGGACGAGTGCTGGCTGGATCGCTGAGCGCGCGGGGGAGGGGCGCTCGTTCTACCGTCGATGGTTGCCGGGTTTGATGGTTCGGGTCCGACGCTCGGGAGCGCTTCGGAATCTGACCATTAGCCCGTTGCACCTGCGGTTCCTGGTTACGAGGCTCGTCTGGACGATCTTCGTTCTCGTCGGGGCGAGCCTCGTCATCTTCTTCATCCTGCATGTGGTGCCGGGCGATCCGGCGCGGGCGATGCTTGGGCCTCTCGGCACGCCCGATGCGATCGAGACACTACGGCGCGATCTCGGCCTCGATCAGCCCCTGGTGCACCAGTACTACCTGTGGATCACGCGGGCGCTGTCGGGCGACCTCGGCCGCTCGATCCTGCTCAGTCAGAGCGTCGCCAGCCTGATCGGCGAGCGCCTTCAGGTCACGCTCATCCTCAGCGGCTATGCCCTGGTCTTCGCCATCCTGATCGCGATCCCGGTGAGCATCATTTCGGCGACGCGGCGCAACACGCTCGCCGACTATACCGGACGCTTCATTGCGCTCGTCGGCCTCGCGATGCCGGGCTTCTGGCTCGGCCTCATGCTGATACTGCTCTTCGGAGTCAATCTCCGCGTCCTGCCGGTCTTCGGCTACGTAGCCCCGGGCGAGGATTTTATCCAGCACCTGCGCCACATCGTGCTGCCGGCAATTGCGCTGGGCGCTGCCTACTCCGCGCTCATCATGGAGATGAACCGCTCGAGCCTGATCGAGATTCTGGAGCAGGACTACATCCGCACCGCCCGGGCCGGCGGGCTGCGAGAGCGCCGCGTACTGATGAAGTACGCAATGCGGAACGCGCTGATACCGACGATCACGGTGATCGGTATTCAGATCGGCTATCTCATGAGCGGCGCACTGGTAGTCGAGGCCGTGTTCGCCATCCCGGGCATGGGGCGGCTGCTGGTGAACGCGGTGCTCTCCCGCGATTACCCGCTGGTGCAGGGATGCATGCTGGTCACGGTGTTGATCTTCGTCGTCGCCAACCTCACCGTCGACATGCTCTACACCGTGATCGACCCGCGCGTCCGGCTCGGCCGGCGCACCTGAGGGGATCCGACGCGTGCTCGACTCTCTCGCTCAGGAAATGCGCCAGAACCCGCTCCTTGTGGCGTCGCTCATCATGTTCGGCATCTACATCTTCGTCGGCGCTGCTGCGCCCGTCCTCGCGCCCTATGACCCGAACATCCAGAACCTGCGGGCGACGCTCGCGCCGCCGACCTCTCTCAACCTGCTGGGAGCCGATGAGTACGGGAGAGACTTGCTGAGTCGTCTCATCTACGGCACGCGATCGTCGATGATCGTGGGCGCCGCCGTGGTGGCGTGCTCGGCGCTCATCGGCATGGTGTTTGGCATTCTCTCCGGCTACCGGGGCGGCTTCCTCGACGACCTCATCATGCGCTCGTCCGACGTCATGATGGCGTTCCCCTTTCTGGTCCTCGCCCTCGGCCTCATCGCCGCGCTCGGCGCCGGGCTCGGCAGCACGATCATCGCGCTGACGGCCGCTTTCGCCCCGATCTACGTCCGCATCGTGCGCGGTTGCGTTCTCCAAATCCGCCAGGAGGCCTATGTCGATGCCGCGCGGATCATGGGCGTAGGGCCGGCGCGCATCGCCGTGCGCCACGTCGTGCCCAACGTGATGGGGCCGGTGCTGGTTCAGGGAGCGCTGACCTTCGCCTTTGCGGTGCTGGCCGAGGCCAGTCTCAGCTTCGTCGGCCTCGGGATACCGCCGCCCGCCGCCTCGTTCGGCAACATCATCGCCGCGGGCCGCGACTACATCGCCCAGGCGTGGTGGATTTCCACCCTGGCGGGTGTTTCGATCGTCATCGTCGTGCTTGCGCTGCTCGTCATCGCCGACGGATTGCGCGACGCGATCGATCCTTACCAGCACAGGCTCTGAGGCCGGCATGGCGCTGCTCGCGGTCCGTGGTCTCCGCACCCATATCCCGACGCGCCGCGGGGTCTTGCGTGCGGTCGACGGAATCGACCTCAGCATCGATGCCGGCGAGATCGTCGGCCTGGTCGGCGAGAGCGGCTGCGGCAAGACGATGGCCGCCTACTCCATCCTCGGGCTGGTGCCGCGCCCGGCGAAAATCGCGGACGGCCAAATCCTTTTCCAGGGCGAAGACCTGCGCGGCAAGAGCCCCGAACAGCTGCGCCGGTTGCGCGGCTCGGCCATGTCGATGGTGTTCCAGGAACCGCTGACGGCGCTCAATCCACTGTTTTCCGTGGGCACGCAGATCCGCGATGTGCTGCTCCAGCATCAGCGGCTCTCACCGCGTGCTGCGCGCGCACGCATCCACGAGCTGCTCGCCCATGTTGGCATTCCCGACCCCCGCCATGTGGCCAGGACCTACCCGTTTCAGCTCAGCGGCGGCATGCGGCAGCGTGTGCTGATCGCCATGGCCATCGCCTGCCGGCCCCGTCTCGTGATCGCCGACGAGCCGACGACGGCGCTCGACTCGACGATCCAGGCGCAGATCCTCGACCTGCTGCGCCAGCTCGTGGAAGAAGACAGCATCGCGCTGCTGCTCATCACCCATGACCTCGGCGTCATCGCCGAGATGTGCCGGCGCGTCTACGTCATGTATGCCGGCAAGATCGTCGAGCACGCGCCGGTGCGCGATCTCTTCGCCTCCTCGCTCCACCCCTATTCCGACGCCCTCCTGCGCTGCACGCCGGCGCTGGCGGACCGGGACCGGGAGCTCGAGAGCATCGAAGGAATCGTGCCCGACATGATCGGTCCCCAAGACCATTGCGCGTTCGCCGATCGCTGCCCTCATGCCGCGTCGCGCTGCCGGACGGAGCATCCGGAGCTTCGCGCCGTCGCCGAACGCCGTCATGCTGCGTGCCACCTGGCAGGCGAATT
>JAKZYK010000248.1:0-5444 GCA_047514485.1 Gammaproteobacteria bacterium | reverse complement strand
CTCCCACCCAGTCCGGAAGGCGTGGTGCGTGGCAGTTGCATGTGCGGCGCGGTCGAGTTCCATCTCACGGAGCCGTTCAAGGTGGTGCACAACTGCCACTGCTCGCGATGCCGCCGGGCCCGGGCCGCGGCACACGCAACCAACGGACTGGCGGCGATAGACGCGGTTCGTTTCGTCAAAGGTGAGGACCACCTGAAGAGCTACAAGCTGCCGGAGGCAAAATTCTTCACCCAGGTCTTCTGCGACGTCTGTGGCTCGAAGATGCCGAGGATCGACCCGGACCGCGGTATCGCGATCGTTCCCCTGGGCGCGTTGGACGATGACCCGGGGATGAAGGCGGCCGATCACATCTTTGTCGCCAGCAAGTGCGAATGGCATGACATCACCGACAATCTGCCGGTGTTCGAGGAGGGACCGGCCGCGGTCTGAGTGAGCCGGCGGGAGGACCAACCCCCAAGTTGCACCAGACCGGGGTGACACGCTCCGCGTCGCTTACCCCGCCGCAACGATCTCGCGCGGTGCTTCGGTCAGAAACTCGCCGCCGCGCTCGGTCACCAGCACCAGCTCCTCGCAGTTGAAGATGCCGTGCTGGTTGACGAATCGAGGCTCGATCGTGAACACGAGCCCCGGGGTCATGATCGTGTCGTCGTAGTGGGCGACGTGCGGCGGCTCGGTACTCATCAATCCCATGCCGTGCCCGATACGGCCGGCGTCGACCTTGACGTCCATGCCGAGGCGCGTGAATGCGGCCTCCGCCGCCTCCGGCACCCGGGAGATCGGGTCACCCGGAGACACCGAGTCGAGGCACGCCTGATTCACCTCGAGGATCGCGGCCTGAGCGTCGCGTTGCACTTTCGTCGGGCCGCCGATGACGCATGCACGACAGAAGTCCGACCAGTAGCCGCGCACCACTGAGCCCAGATCCATCCACAGCATGTCGCCGGCTTCGAGTGCACGGTCGGTGGGCTTGCCGCTCAGCACGTGGTGATTCTCGACCCCTGACGCCATCATGATGAAGCCGGGCCGATCCGCGCCCTCGCGCATCATGGTCTCGCCGACCACGCGGGCGATGTCACGCTCGGAGAGCCCGGGCGCCGCGTGCGCGAATCCCGCCTCCATCGCGGCGGCCGTGACCGCGGCCGACTCTCGCATCAGCGCCTGCTCGGCCGGTGACTTGATCATCCGTAGCCGCCACAGGAGCGGCGCCGCATCGACGATGCGCGCATCGGGTAGCGCATCACGGAGCGCGCCGAACTCGTCTTGCGTCACGCCGAGGCGTTGCTCCGCGCCGAGTTCCGCCCCGATACGCCCGCGGTCGAGCCCGAACTCGCGCAGCGTTTCGAGCAGCGGCTCGAGCGCACCGCCCGATTTCGTGTAGCCGCGGATGTCGCGCACCGCCGCGGTACGCTCCATCTCCGGGGTGAGGAAGGAGTGCCCGATCAGCACCGCCCGGCCGTCGGCATGGATCACCTCGAAAAATGGCCGCGCGAACAGGGTCCACGGTGCGTGGTGGCGATAGCCGGAGAAGTAGTCGATGTTGCTCTCGGCAGTGAGTAGCACGCCGTCGAGCCCGGCCTCACGAATCAGGTCGGCAAGGCGCCGAACGCGGTCGATGTATTCCGCCGCGCCGATAGCGATTTCGGCCATGTCACTTTCCTCGAACCCACTCGACGCTCCGGATATCGGAGCTGGAAAAGGTAGCATGCCCCGCAGTTCACCGATCATCCACGCGTCGCAGGCATGGGTGTTCCGGGAACCACGCGAGTATTAGCGCTGGATTCCGGAGCACGCGGGTGGCAGTCTTCGCCGGTGCCCGCCTCACAGAGTTGGCGGGACCCCAACCATGGAGGAGTGACCGAATGAGAATCAGACACCTGCTCGTAGCCGCGTTGGCAGCGGCGCTGTCGCTGGGTTCGCTCAGCGTTTCAGCACAATCCACCTGGGAACAGATCAAATCCGACAAGAAGATCCGTGTCGGCTGCGCGACGAGTGAGCCCTGGTACTACCGGGATCCGGCGACCGGGGAGTGGAGCGGCATCGGTCCCGGAATCGCGGCACTGCTGGCCGCGGAAATGAAGGTCGATTGGGAATGCGTCGAGACGACGTGGGGCAACGCGGTGGCAGGGCTCCAGGCCAACCAGTTCGACATGGTGGTGGCGCTCGATGCCACGCCGCAGCGCGCGCTGGCGATCGACTTTGCGAGCGGCACCCTCCTCTACTACGCGGTCGGCATCATGATCCCGGAGGACAGCCCGATCGGGAGCTGGGAGCAACTGAACAAGCCCGAGATGAAGGTCGCGGTTGCGCTCGGCACGTCGAACGATCGCGCGATCTCCGGCCTGCTTCCGAATGCCACCATCGTCCGTTCGAAGACCTATGCGGAGGTTCTGGCGTCCTACCTCGCCGGGCGCGTGGATGCGGCCGGTGGCTCGGCGTTGGCGCTGGCATTCGGCGCCCGCGAGCAGTCGAAGGGCCACAAGGTCATCGTTCCCAAGCCCCCGAGCGCGTCGACCACGAGCATCGGAATCCGCAAGGAGCCCGACAAGACGTGGCGCGACTGGCTCTCGGTGGCGGTCGACTATTATTACCATCGCGGCCAGACCCTGAAGGTCTACACGGACTTCATCGAGTCCCGCGGGATGGATCCGAGTGTGGTGCCGTCCATCAGATTGAGCGACATGCAGTAACGGACGCAGTAGCGAAGGAAGCGAGCACGGCAGCCCGCGAGGGCTGCCGTGCTCCGCTCGGCGCCCCTCGGAAGTCGGCGCGCCCATAGAGAAACTCTGCATTGTTCCATCCATGGAATTATTCAGAGTCGACAAGTGAAAACGCAGCTTCCACTTGTCTCACGAATACAGTGGCTTGCAGCCACCGCAGTCGGCGGTGCATCCCTGCACCGCGCGGAAGGCCTGATAGATTGGACCTTCCTTGGCGCTGTCCTGATTAAGGTAAGGAACTAGTGGCTTCATACGAGTGGGACTTCGCCTTCGTCCTGAACTACCGGGACGTGTTGTTCGAGGGGTTCTACGGCACCCTGAAGATCGGGTTCACGTCGCTCGCTCTCGGGATCGTCATCGGCTTGCTGCTGGCGTTGATGCGCCTGTCGAAGATGTGGTTCGTCAGGGCACCGGCCATTGCCGTCATCGAGTTCTTCCGCGCGACGCCGGTGCTCGTCCTGCTGTTCTGGTGCTACTACGCGCTGCCGATCATGATCGGCGTCGCGTTCGACGCATTTACCGCGGTGATCATCACGCTCGGCCTTCAGACCGGAGCGTTCATGGCCGAGGTGTACCGCGCGGGCATCGTCTCGATCGACCGCAGCCAGTGGGAGGGCGGCAAGGCCCTGGGCATGGGCACGTTCTCGCTGATGAAGCGGATCATCCTGCCGCAGGCGGTGCGGCGCATGGTGCCCCCGTTCCTGGAGCGCAGCTTCGAGCTGATGAAGACCACCACCCAAGCCTCGGTGGTCACCTATGGCGAGCTGCTCTACAACGCGCTGTTGCTCCAGGCGCAGCTCTACCGGCCGCTCGAGATCCTGACCCTGGTGGCCATGTTCTATTTCGTGATGCTCACGATCGCGTCGTTCTCGGTGCGCATCATCGAGACGCGGCTCGACGCCGCGCGGTTATAGGGAGAATGCGCCATGCCTGCGTTTGAATGGCGCTGGAACGTGCTGAACCCCTACTACGGGAACTTCCTGGAAGGGTTGGTAATCACCGGTCAATTGAGCGCGATCATCATCGCCGGCGCGTTGTTCTTCGGCGTCATCCTCGGCGCCGCGCGCTACTCGAAGCGGCGCATCATCAACTGGCCCGCGACGCTCTACATCGAGATGTTCCGCAACACCCCGATCCTGGTGCAGATCGTGTGGTTCTTTTACGCGTTCCCGGTGCTGGTCGGCGGTCAAATCGAGCCCTTCATGGCCGCGGTGTTCGGTATCGGACTCAACATCACCGCGTATTCCGCGGAAATCTTCCGCGGCGGCATCCAATCCCTCGACCGTGGCCAGTGGGAGGCGGGCCGAGCGATCGGCATGTCCTACTTTCAGGTGATGCGCCGCGTCATCCTGCCGCAGGCGATCCGGCGGATGGTCCCCGCCTTCGCCAATCGAATGATCGAGGCGGTGAAGGCCACCTCGCTCGCATCCACCATCGCAGTCGCCGACCTGATGTGGCAGGGCGAGATGCTCGCCAATGCCATCTATCGCCCGTTCGAGGTGTACACGGCGGTGGCGATAATCTACTTCCTCGCCATCTATCCGCTGGTGCTCGGCACCTACGGAATCGAACGGTGGCTGAGAATCGACGACGAGGTCAAGCTGTGAGCGACCCGATTATCAAGGTCCGGTCCCTGCACAAGTATTTCGGGGACAACCACGTGCTGCAGGGCGTCGATCTCGAGGTCGAGCGCGGCGAGATGGTCTGCATGATCGGCTCCAGCGGCTCGGGGAAGAGCACATTCCTGCGCTGCGTGAACTTCATGGAGTACCCGAGCGCGGGGGACATCTCGATCAACGGCCGGATCGTGGGCACGGAGTCCGGAAAGCTCAACGGGGCCACCACCTACACCTACAAGGAGCGCGAGTTGGTGAGGCTCCGCAGCCAAGTGGGCATGGTATTCCAGCAGTTCAACCTGTTCCCTCACATGACGGTGCAAGAGAACGTCATGGAAGGCCCGGTGACCGTGCTGAAGGTCGGCCGAGAGGCGGCAGCAAAGCGAGCGCGGGACAACCTCACCAAGGTCGGACTGATCGACAAGGCCGATCAGTATCCGTCGCGTCTGTCCGGTGGTCAGCAGCAGCGTGTCGCGATCGCTCGCGCGCTCGCGATGGAGCCGGAAGTCATGCTCTTCGACGAGGTGACGTCGTCGCTCGACCCGGAACTGGTCGGCGAAGTGCTCAACGTCATGCGCGATCTCAGCTCGGAGGGCATGACGATGATCGTCGTGACCCACGAGATCGGGTTCGCCTATCACCTCGCCAAGCAGGTGCTGTTCCTGCACGACGGCGTCATTCACGAGCAGGGCAGCCCGGACGAAGTGCTCAAGAACCCCAAGGAGGAACGCACCAAGCAGTTCCTCGAGGGCTTCACGGACTTCTATTTCTGAGGGCCGGTCGGCCGCCCGAAACCTGCGGCACCGGGACGCCCGATAGCGGCACGCACTCAACCGCCGCACGGTTCCCGGCAGTACCGAGTTCGAAGTGCTCGCCTCGCCATCCGGGTGAGCGCGAGAAACGGGAGGCACTTGGATGAGTATTCTGATCCGCGATGCGACCGTGATCACCATGGACGCGGCCGCAACCATCCACGCCCCCGGCGCGGTGCTCGTCGAGGGCACGCGTATCACCGCCGCCGGGCCGAGTGACGAGGTCGCGAGCCGCGCGCCGCCCGGATGTGAAGTCGTCGAGGGGAACGGGCGCCTCGTGTTGCCCGGTTTCGTCAGCG
>JAKZYK010000247.1:0-4041 GCA_047514485.1 Gammaproteobacteria bacterium | reverse complement strand
GGTACTGGTGGAGGCCCAACCGTGGCCGGCGAGGGCGCACAGCAGCAAGGTGTCGAAGGCTGCCGCGGTGCTCACACGCCGGGAACGAAGCTCGGCGGGAATGACCCGCTCGACGAGGTCGAAGCTGCGTTGAAAGCTGCGCCGCTCGCGGATCGCCAGACGCCCCGCGAGCCACAACGATTCGGCCACGCGGCGGGGGAGCTTGAGGTCCCACCAGCCGGCGCCGCTCTTGCCTTCGAGATCGAGGGAACGCAGAGCCCCCTCGCACTCGATTCGTTTCAGGATGGCGCGCGCCACTCCGCGATGCTCGCGCAGCACATCACCCCACCAGGGGTGCACCTGGTACTGCCGTCTGCGCCACGCGAAGCAGGGATAGAGGGCGAGCGGTAGCCAGCACGCTTCGTGGCCCCAGTACTCGAAGAGCGGCGCCTCGGGTGCAAGCAGCGTCTCTCCGAGCGCGGCGTCGAAGCCGTGAAGCCGGGAGGCGAGCACGATGCAGTGGGTGCGAGCTCCGCTCACCGCAACGGTGTCGAGCTGCAGGTAGCCGAAGTGCTCGATGATCCGGTGGCAGCGCTTTCGTGCCTCGGTGCGGCGCGCACCGGCGCGATCGGGGAGACCAAGGCGGCGCGGCGCGAGCAGACCGGCACCGGCAAGGGCGAGCCGCCGCGCCTGCGCAACGTTGATGGCCTCGGTGTACTCCGTCATGCGCGAGGGCGCTTGACGCAGCGAACCGGCCGCGGGAGCGTGTGGCTCACAGGCAATGCTCGGAATGCACACACCCCGTCCGGATGTCACGCCTGCGCCCGACAGCGTTGCAAGGGACCAACGCGCGGTTCAGGCGGACGGAGCAGATGGGTCCACAAAAGCACGCCGGCAGATTCGAAAACGCCTCTCGTACGGAGTCCATGCCCCCGCATTCAAGACAAATCGATGGCGTAGCGCTTCAGATCCTCGAGCGCGACGATCTCGAGTGTCGCGGCATGGGTCGCACGCAGCACCACCCGCGGTGCCGCGCCCGCCTCGAGTGCCTCCTGCCAGCGTGCCGCGCACAGGCACCACTGATCACCCGGACGCAGCCCTGGAAAGCCGAACTCTTCGCGCGGTGTCGACAAGTCGTTGCCGCACGAGCGGGAGTATTCGAGGAACTCCCGGGTCACGCGGATACATACGGTGTGGCGGCCGCGATCCTCATCCGAGGTATTGCAGCAGCCATCGCGAAAGAAACCGGTCATCGGATCGTCGGAGCACGACTCGATCAGCTCCCCGAACACGTTTCTCGCCGAGTCCATCACCATCTCCTGTTTACATGCCACACCATCGTGGCGGGCAGCGTACCAAATCAAGCGCCTCGCCCGAGCTTGCGAAGCGCGAGACCAGCGGCGAGGTACATGACGATGTACACGATCAGGCGATACACCACCGCCGAGCCGGGCGGGATGCAGATGAAGCTCATGCCCGTGAGCCCGCGCCTCCCGATCTCGTGGGCGATGCGGATGGTCTCGTAGTCGGTCATGCCCATGGGCTCGGCCAGCTCGCCCAGGATGTCGCCCGGCGCGGGTCCGGCGCCTCCGATGCAATCCATGTCGAAATGGACGTACACGCCCCTGGTGCCGTCCCACGCGTGATCGAGCTCGGCGACCAGCCCGTCGATGCCGAGGCTGGTGCGCAGCTCCCAGGCGCTGATGAAACGGGCGCCTTCGCGCAGGTAGCGCCGCACGATGTCCTTGTCCTCGAGCATGCCGCGTTCGCCGATCTCGACCAGATGGCGCGGGTGCATGTTGTCGAGAAACTCGTACATCTTGTGCTTCCAGGACGAAGAGCCGGCGATGCGCGGGTCCCCGGTGAGAGGGTCGAGCTTGCGTGCATCCCAGTGGGTGTCGAGGCTCACGCAGCCCACGGGGCCGTCGACATGCTCGGAGCAGGGCTTGGCTATCGCGAAGCTCCCGCAGGGGCTGTTCTGCCCGATCACCACCGGAACCGCGCCGGCGCGCAACGCGTCGTTGACCTTGGCCTCCACCGCGGCCTGGGCGGCGAGCACGTTCTCCGCCGTCTGGTCGTGCATCACCGACTCCGGGATGTCGGCGTCGCCATAGTCCACCATCCGCAGATGCTCGAAGACGTCGAGGTCGAAATCCTGGATGTAGCCCGACGGATAGCGCACCGACTGTTGGCGCACCCGTTTGGGCGCCGCGATCCAGTCCTCCATCGGCACCCCCGCGTAGAGGCCGCCCGAGGCCGCAACGTAGGGGGCCCCGATGACGACCACGTCCGCGCCTTCGAGGTCCTGCGGCTCTGTGGCGATGTCGCGCGCCATGAAGGACGGCGTCTCCGGTGCGAGCAGGGGCCACTCATGCCGGGCCGCGAAGCTCGTGGTGGTGAACTCCTCCCAGGTCGGATAGTCGGATGCGCTCATGACGGCGGCTCCTTCGCTTGCGTTCAAGACGTGGATGAGAGCGGATTATAGGAGCTTCGCGTATGTCCCCGGACGGCGACGGGGGAAGCGTCGCAAGGGACACCGTCGTGTGCCGGGATTCAGCGGTCAGGCCGGTGGGCGGGACAGCCGGTGGGCAGGACAGCCGGTGGGCGGGAGAGCCGGTGGGCAGGACAGCCGGTGGGCGAGACAGCCGGTGGGCGGGAGAGCCGGTGCGTTCAGTGAGCGGATGTCATTTCTTCGAGAAAAGAGGACACCGGGCGCGGACCGGATTGATCGAAAGGATCATGACGCTGTCCCCCGTCTCGCGTCAGCCGAACAAGGCTTCTGGATTCCCAGCTTCGCGCGGATCCGGAAGTCACGAGAGAATCTTCACCACCTTGCACGAGACCCTACGGACAAGGGCCTGACGAGAGCGCGCTCCGGATCCGCGAGGCGACGAGCTCGCCGGTCCGGGCGTTGGCTTCCTCGGTGAGTCCCGCGATGTGCGGCGTCAGGTAGAGATTCGGAACTCCGGCGAGCGACGAATGTGCCGGCAGCGGCTCGTCTTCGAAGACGTCGAGAGCAGCCGCCCCGAGCCTTCCGGAGGCGAGCGCTTCCGCCATCGCCGTCTCGTCGAGCACCCCGCCGCAGGCGGTGTTGACGATGCAGGCGCCGTGCTTCATCGCGGCGATCGCATCGGCGCCGACGAGGTGCCGGGTCGTGCTGGTGAGCGGAACGTGCAGGGTCACCACGTCGCTTGCGCCGAGCATGGTGTCGAGATCGTCGAAGCGGCGCACGCCCGGCGTGCTCCATGCGGGGTCGCCGGGGGGGAGCATCGGATCGCACGCGGCGACGTCCATCCCCAGTGCGGTGGCGCGCTGTGCCACCGCGCGCCCGATCGCACCGAATCCAACGATGCCGATAGTCTTCCCGCTCGTCTCGCGGCCGATCAGGACGGTTCTCGGCCATTCGCCCGCCAGCACCCGCTCGGTGGCGTGGTACGCACCGCGCAGCATCATCAACGTGGCAGCGATCACGTACTCGGCCACTGCGACCACGTTCGCGCCGGTCGCCGGGTGGACCGCCACGGCGCGTTCGGCGCATGCATCGAGGTCGATGTTGTCGAGGCCGACCCCGAGCCGGCCGACCGCGACGAGCCGAGGTCCCGCCGCAAGGAGAGCGCCGTCGACGCGGGTGCGGTTGCGCACGATCAGCGCGCGGGCCGGGCCGAGACGGCTAGCGATGCCCGCGGTGTCCTCGTGCAGGTCGGGGTCGTAGTGGACCTCGAAGTCGGCGCGCAGGGAGTCCACCGCGCGCGTGTCCATGAATTCGGTGATGACGATGTCGACCATGACGGGTCCGGGACGGCGGAGCGGCGGGGAGTTTACCGGGCGCGGATTTTCCCGGATGCGCCGGCCGATGTACATTCGCCCGCCTGTCCCAGCGGGAAGGGCGAGCCGAGTGGCCTCTTCACCGAAGCTCGACGTGCAGGTCTGGCGCGGCGGCGACGCCGGCGAGTTCGTCGCCTACGAGGTGCCGGCGTCCGAGAACCAGACGGTGCTCGACGTCGTCACCTGGATCCAGCGCCACCTCGAGCCCGCGCTGGCCTACCGGTTCGCATGCCGGGT
>JAKZYK010000246.1:0-6019 GCA_047514485.1 Gammaproteobacteria bacterium | reverse complement strand
ACATCGATGCTCCGGCAGTCCGTAGGTCGGATTAGCGCAGCGTAATCCGACGTTTCTGGCCCAGGAAGTGCGCGTCGCATGTGATGTCGGATTACGCTGCGCTAATCCGACCTACAATCCGGCCAGCGTGAAATGTCCCTGGACCGGAAACGAATCCCAAAGCCTGAGATGCAAAAATCGGTTAGCCTTCGACCCTGATCAGCTCGCGGCTCGCCTGTGCCCTCGCTTCCCGGATCGGCGAGGACTACGGGCGGATGGAGGCACGCGGAAGGATGAGCGCCGAGAGGATGAGCGCCGGGAGAATCGCAGGCGAGTGAACGCCGGTACGAGAAAATCCGTGGCCAAGGTCATCGCGGTCGCCAACCAGAAGGGCGGAGTCGGGAAGACGACCACCAGCATCAACTTCGGTGTGTCGCTTGCCGCGGCCAGGCGCCGCGTGCTGCTGATCGACCTCGATCCGCAGGGCAACTCGACGATGGGCAGCGGGGTCGACAAGTCCGCGCTCGCGCTGTCGAACTTCGACGTCCTGATGGAGGAGGCGACGCTCGAAGAGATCTCGATCTACGTCGAGCACAGCAACTACACCCTCGCCCCGAGCAACGGGGACCTCACCGGGGCGGAGGTGGGGCTGCTCGACGAGATCGGGCGCGAGCTCCGCCTGCGTCGCGCGCTCGAAGCGGTGCGCGGCCACTATGACTACATCATCATCGACTGTCCGCCGGCGCTGAGCATGCTCACGGTGAACGCACTGGCCGCCGCCGATACCGTGATGATCCCGGTCCAGTGCGAGTACTACGCACTGGAAGGGCTGTCCGCGCTGCTCGAAACTGTCGAGAAGATCCGCAGGATCCTCAATCGGAATCTGCGGATCGACGGGTTGCTGCGGACCATGTACGACCCTCGCAACAACCTCTCCGGTCAGGTGTCGCAGCAGCTCATGAAGCATTTCGGAGACAAGGTCTACAGCACCGTCATCCCGCGTAACGTCCGCCTCGCCGAGGCGCCGAGCCACGGCCTGCCGGCGTTGCTCTACGACAAGAACTCGAGCGGCGCCCTCGCCTACCTCGCGCTCGCGGGGGAGGTGCTCCGGCGCGACGGCACGCACATCCGGGCTGCGAATCAGTGAGCGAACGCCGATGGTGAAGAAACGCGGGCTCGGTCGCGGCCTCGACGCCCTGCTCGGCGGGGTCTCGGCCGCGGCGGCGGATAGAGGCGCCATACCGGACCCGGCCGGGCACGGCAGCTTTCGATCGCTGCCGGTGGACGTCATCCGCCGCGGCAAGCACCAGCCGCGCCGAATCGTGGAGGAGTCCACGCTCCAGGAGCTCGCGTACTCCGTGCGCACGCGCGGCATCGTCCAGCCCATCGTGGTGCGGCCGGCCGGACCCGGGCAATTCGAGATCGTGGCCGGAGAGCGGCGCTGGAGGGCTGCCCAGATGGCCGGGCTCGACGAAGTGCCGGCCGTCGTGCGCGAGTGCTCGGACCGGGAAGCGGCGGCGGTCGCCCTCATCGAGAACATCCAGCGCGAAGATCTGAACCCGATCGAGGAGGCGCACGGCTATCGTACCCTCGCGGATGAGTTCGGATTGACGCACCAGGAGCTGGCCGACGCGGTGGGGCGTTCGCGCTCCGCGGTGTCGAACGCGCTGCGCCTTCTCGATCTCAACGACGACGTCCGCGCGCTGGTGGAGCAGGGCGATCTCGATATGGGGCACGCGCGCGCCCTGCTCTCGCTCTCCGGCGCCGTGCAGAGCGAGACCGCGGCGGAAGTGGTGAGGCGGGGCCTCTCGGCCCGCGAGACCGAGAAGCTGGTGCGCTCGAAGGCGAAGGGGAAATCGTCCCCGGAGCGGAAGACCCGCGATCCGGACGTGATCAAGCTCGAGAACGAGCTGGGAGACCGACTCGGCGCGAAGGTCCGGATCGACCACAAGACGAAGGGCACCGGCTCGCTTACCATCCACTACGCCTCGCTCGAGGCCCTTGACGGTATCCTGGAGCGAATCCGCTGATCCAACGACACGATTTGTGCGACGGCACAAGAGGAGGGAGGAGACCATGTCGAACGAGTTCGTGATTGCCAACTTCAAACATGTCGCCGACGGCTTGCAGGAAGGACAGTTCGCGGTCGGGGATCGCAAGAGCGCCGCAAGCCTCGACGATCTCGATCCAATCTACCGCGAGCTGCTCGATCGGCGGGTCACGGTGACGCTGGCGGTCATCGGGCCCGACGGGCGCCCCGGCCTGACGCCGATGTGGTTCGACCACGAGAACGACAAGATCCTCGTCAACACCGCCTCGCACCGCTCGAAGTGCGGATGGATCCGCAACAATCCCCAGCTCACGGTCCTCGTCGTCAACCCCGACAACCCGTATCACTGGGTCAGCATCAAGTGCACGGTAGAGAACGAGGTGCACGAGGATGGACCGGACGGCCCGCGGGTGACCGAGCAGCTCAACCGGATCTGGCGCAAGTACACCGGCGACGAGGGCGATTACGGGTTGCGCGACCCCGCGATCGATGAAAAGCGCGTGCTGTTCGAGTGCCGGATCGACCGGATCGCGACGTTCGGAAAGCCGTAGGGAGGGTGTAAGCCCGCGTCGGCCCAGTTACCGTCCCGGCCCGTACAGGCCGAGGCGGAGCGACGGGTCGCCGGGGACCCAGCTCCGGCCTCGTAGTTGTGATACCAGACGAGGTTCGCGAGCCGCCGGCCCGGCTCGAGGTCGCCGTCGAGGCTCGGGATGGGATAGACGAGGATGTGCCCGGAAGGCAGCAGGCAGTAGGTGATGGAGTCGCGCAGCGCCTCGAAGCTCGCGGGGGTGAGTTCGGATTCGGGGACCGTCGCACGCCATGCGACGTAGCCTGCGTAGCGTGCCTGGGCGCGCGGGTGGTCATCGGATGCAGCCCGATGCCGGCTCCGCGCGCCTCCAGCGCGGTCCCCGAACGCTCGAACACGTCGACCTCGCAGCCCAGATCGCGCAGCACGAGCGCCACGGTGAGCCCCCCGATCGATCCGCCGACGACCCCGATATGCGGCATCGCGTTCATCGAAGGGCGTTGCGCACGGTGTTCAGGATTTCCAGGGTGATTGGGAGGGCATCGCCGATAAGGACGGGTCGTTTCGACCTCATGAGAACACGAAGCCTCAGCCCGCGAGCGCGGCGTTCAGGCCGAAATACTCTCCAATCGTGATACGTCGCGGACCCGAAGTGGTGTCGAGGACGAGCGCGCCTCGATCGTCGACGTCGTCCACGTGGCCGTGGATCGGGGATCCGTGGATCAGCCGGATCTCCGCTTGCGCATCGAGTCCGTCGGCCCGGATGCGCCACGCGCGGCGCAGCGGCGCGAACCCATCGTCGGCCCAGCGGCTCGACCACGCGAGAAAGTGGCTCGCGTACGCCTCCAGGACGTCGACGACGGTGATGTCGTGCGCGCCACTGGCGTGGATCGAGTTGTACTCCTCCGGCTCGGGCTGCGGTGGGTGCACTGCGACGTTGACGCTCGCTCCGAGCACGAGCGCGGGGTAGGGATCGCGGGCCGGATCCGTGGCCGCGATGTCGAGCCGGACCGCGAGCAGGTCGTTGAGGTACAGCCGGTTCGGCCAGGCGAAGCGCGAACCGGTCATCGGCGAGACCATCTCCGCGATCGCGCTTCCCACCGCCAGCGCATTGACGTAGACGAGCTGCCAGGACTCTTCGTTCGGATAATCAGGCTCGATGATCAGCGCGCAGTGCAGGTTGCCCGGGAATCCGATCCATGCGTTGCCCCTCCGGGTGCGTGCGCTCGTTTGCTCCTGCGCCCAGACCAGGGTGCCTTCGCCAGCGCCGTCCGCGGCTCTCGCCAGCGCGGCTTCCATTACGCTGCCGGTGCGTTCCAGGGCCACGAGCTCGAACTGCGGCGGGAGGCGTGGTGGTTTAGCTGCGAGGGACATGGCGATTGGGGATCTCCACATGTCGAGGTACTGCTTCGATCGCGCCGGTGGTGCGATTGCACCATAACGAATGCGCTAAACCCTCGCGCTTGAGGTGGCAGCCGTGTCGCCGGAGATGCCGTAGAAGAACACTTCTCTTCATGTGATCGATGAACTATGCCGGGTCAGGAAAGCCGGATACAGTCCAGTCTACCCGCCTCCTTCCTCGACGCAATTCGACCATTGCCGATGCGACGCGGACCATCCATGCGGACGGTTGCACTTCTCGCCGGGGCTCGCGCTCTGGTCATAGCGGTACTGCTTGCTCCCGGTCTTTCGGTGGCCGCGGCACAGAATCCCGGGTCGACGCCAGCAGGCGGGGCTTCGGATCCCGAGCCGATGACGATCCTGGAGCGGGTCCGCGCAGTGATCGCCGCGGTGTGCCGCGCCGATGATCCTGCGCCTGCCACGCTCACCCTCTCGCTGGGCGGGGCGGTGGAGCTTTCGCGAACGCCGCTGCGCATCCGCGACCGTACAGCGGGCACTCGTCACTCGCTGATGCTTCGCGACGGTGCGCGCATTCGAATCGACCGCATCGAGACCGAGGGCATCCTGCGCCGGGTGATCGCGAGCTACGCCGAGCCTGCCCCGTCCGGACGCCGCCCGGTACTCCTCGCGGTGGCCGATGGCGGGTGCAACGTGATGGCGGGCCGGCGGCTGACGTACTACGCAGACGGGATGCCGCGCGCAATCGAGTTCCTCGAAAGCAGCCTGGAACGGGCGGTACAGGTCGAGCCGTTGAATCCTCCGGTGCCCGCCCGGGGGTCCGGCGAGATTGAAGGCTCCGGTGTTCGGGTTGCACTCGTCGATTCCGGGGTGAACTACCTGTTGCCGGAGATCGCCTCCCGGCTCGCCCGCGACGCGGACGGCGCGCTGGTCGGCTTCGATTTCTGGGATCTCGACGCACGCCCCTTCGACTCCAATCCTGCGCGCAGCGCATTCCATCCCCAGCGCCACGGGACCCGTACCGCTTCGCTGCTTCTGGAGGAGGCGCCCGTCGCGGTGCTCGTTCCCTACCGCTATCCGCGCCGGGCCATGTGGAGGATGCCGGACCTGGTCGAGCATGCGGCGGCGGCTGGCGTGCGTATCATGAACATCTCGATGGGCAGCCGCCGCCGCTCCGAATGGGCCGACTTCGAGACAGCGGCGCGGGCGCACCCGCAGATGCTGTTCGTCGTCTCCGCCGGTAACGACGGCGCCGACATCGACGAGGCGCCGGTCTACCCCGCGTCCCTCCCGCTCGACAACCTGCTCGTCGTTACCTCCGCGGACGATTCCGGGTTGCCCGCGCATGGCTCGAACTGGGGGCGCGAGACCGTCGATCTGGCGGTGCCGGCGGAGCAGGTCCTGGCCACCGGCTTCAACGGCCGGGTGCGAAAAGTGTCCGGATCGAGCTACGCGGCGGCGCGGGTCTCCGCCTTCGCGGCATGTCTGCTCGCCGCGCACCCCGGATGGACCGTGCCGGAGCTCAAGTCCGCGATCCTCGCTCATGCCGAGAAGCCGGTGAGCGATATGCTCGCCTACGTAGGTGCGGGGGTGCTGCACGCCCCCACCGAGGTCGACCGCGGCGCCTGCGACGCGGAGCCCGGCGAGGTGGCCGAGATTCCACTCGGCGAGTGGACTTCCGAGCTTCTCCATCCCGAAGGAGCGGAGCCCCCACACACTCACGCTATCGCCCTCGACATCGTCATCCTGAGCGGAGCGGGCTGGCGGATCCCGGAGATCCATCGCGCCGTCGGCCGTGCCGCGGAAATCCTCGCCCAGTGCGGGGTCTCGGTCGCACGGGCGCGGGTGCGTACCGTCGAGGCGCCCCGCCGGTTCCGGTATCTCGACGACACATGGAGCCCGCGTCTCTTGAAGCGGCTCGACCCGGCGCGGCCGGCGGTATTCTTCGTCGAGGAGACGCTACGCGAGCCGGCCTTCGAGGCCGAGGCGTTCGGTCAGGGGAACTCGCGGCGTACGCCCGGGATGCGCGACACCGTCTGGATCACCCGGGCGGCGGAGGACATCGGGATCGTGCTCGCGCACGAGCTGTTTCACGTCCTCGCGGA
>JAKZYK010000245.1:0-8276 GCA_047514485.1 Gammaproteobacteria bacterium | reverse complement strand
ACGCCTCGGAGATGACCGGCGAGAACGACGTCTTCTGATGGACGAGGTCCATCTCGCTCGCGATCTGCCCGAGTCCGTTCTGGACCACCGCCAAGGTAATGGCGTCAGGCGTGGCGTCAGCGATGGGGCCGGTGGCGGTTTGCGCTTCGTCTCCGACCGCCCGTTGCCTGCGCTGGGCGACCGGAATGAGCAGGTTGCCGAAGCCGTCGACCTCCGCGACGACCCCCGGCTCGATGGGGATGGTGGTGTCAAGCTGCTCGATGATCGCGGGGCCTTCGATCGTCGCTCCCGGTGCGAGCGCGGCGCGGTCGTGGATCGCGGTGTCGTGCCATTCGCCGTCGAATCGGACCGGGCGGGCGCCGATGCGCGACTCGTTCGTGCCCGCCGCATCCTGCGCGCGGGAGAGCGAGGCGAGATCGAACGTTGGGCGGCGCCCGATCACGGTGGTGCGCAGGTTCACGAGCATCGGCACCATCTCGGGCAGGGCGATGTCGAAGCGACGCTGGTAGTGCTCGGCGAATGTTGCGCGGATCCGCTCGGGGTCGAACGCCGGGCCGCCGGCGGTCGACGCGGCGCGCGGCGGTCCCGATGCACGGAGCTGTCCGGGCTCGAATCCCGGGTCGCCGAGGGGCACGCGGAACAGGTGGCTCTGGCCCCGATAGAGCATGTCCGCCTCGTGCACGACGTCGACCGCGGTGACCGCGACCCCCTCGGATTCGATGAGGGCGTGGCCCTGCGCCGCCTGTTCGTCGAGGATGGACTGCCCGAGTTCGGGATCGACATCGGCGAGCGGACGGTGCAGCGAGCGGACGTAGTCGTGACGCACGTCGGCGAGCACACAGCCGAGCGCCGACGTGATGCCGGGGAAGCGGGGCACCAGCACCTTGGGGATGCCGAGCTCGCGGGCGATCGCCGCCGCGTGCATCGGTCCCGCCCCGCCGAACGCGAAGAGCACGAAACCGCGCGGATCGTGCCCTTTCTCGATCGACACCATCCGCGCTGCATTGGCCATCTGGTTGTCGGCAACGGCGAGGATCGCCGCCGCCGCGTCCTCGGCATTCAGCCCCAGCGGCTTGCCGATCGTCTCGACGATGCGGGTGCGGATCCGATCGAGGTTTGCCGGTGCCAGATCTCCGGCGAGCGAGGGGGTGTCGATACGTCCGAGCACCGCGTTGGCGTCGGTCACGGTGGGGGCATCGCCGCCGCGCCCGTAGCAGATCGGACCGGGGCTCGCGCCAGCGCTCTCGGGGCCGACACGGAGCAGTCCGCTGGCGTCGACCCTGGCGATACTGCCCCCACCCGATCCGATGGTGTGGATATCGACCAGGGAGAGATGCAGCGGTACCGAGTAGGCCAGGTTCTTCTCGTTCGTGGTGGCCGGACGGCCGTCGCGGATGAGAGTCAGGTCGAAGCTCGTGCCCCCCATGTCGCAGGCGAGCACGTTGTCGAACCCGGCCGCCTGGCTGAGCCGTGCCGCGGCGATCGCGCCGGCCGCGGGACCCGACAGCACAGTCTGCGCCGCGGCATGGCTCGCGGTGCGGGTGGACATCATTCCCCCGTTACCCTGCATCAGGAGGAGCTGGTGCTTGAAGCCGGCTTCCTCGAGACGTTGCTCGGTAGCGCCGATGTAGCGCGCCATCAGCGGTTGCACCCAGCCGTTCAGAGCCGTGGCGCTCGCGCGCTCGAACTCGCGGATCTCCGCGAGGACCTCCGCGCCGGTGCTGATAAATGCGTTCGGCCACAGCTCGCGCGCAATCCCGGCCGCGCGCCGCTCGTGCGCCGGGTTCGCGTAGGCATGGATGAAATGGATGACGAGCGCCTCGCAGCCCGCGTCGCGCAGGGTGGTCACCGCGCATCGAAACTCTTCTTCGTCGAGCGGGATGACGACCCGGCCTTGCGCGTCGACGCGCTCGGTCACGTCGAGGCGCAGCTCGCGCGGGATCAGCGCCTCGAAGCTGCCGGTGAGGCCCCAGTTGTGCGGCCGGGTGCGCCGGCCGAGCTCCAGGGTGTCGCGGAACCCTCGGGTCGCGACGAGCCCGCACTTCGCACCCTTGCGCTCCAGGATCGCATTGGTGGCGACGGTGGTGCCGTGCACGATGGTCTCGATGGATTCGGCGGGCGCACCGCTTGCGGCAATCCCCGACATGAAGCCTTCGGCCTGAGCACCCGGAGTGCTCGCGACCTTGGCGATCTCGAATCGGCCTGACTCGCGGTCGAAGGCGAACACGTCGGTGAAGGTACCGCCCACGTCCACGCCGACACCATAACGTGCTTGTGAGTTACCCATGTATCAGGGGTGCTCCGGCACTTCGGAGGGCTCGATTACATTGACGATCGCGGTCCTCGGACACGTATGCGGCCGCATCGCCGGAGACCACGGGCAGAACGTCGAACGCGGGGAGCAGTTGGCGTTCACGAAACGATCGGCCCGGATCCATCCCAATCATCCATACGCCGCCGTTCATCGGCGTCCCGACCGATCAGCTCCCCGCGATCGTCATCTGTTCGATCAGAAGCGATCCCGTGCGAATGGCGCCCCGGGAATCGACGTCGGCGCCAACCTCGCGAATCCCGAGGAACATGTCCGCGAGGTTACCGGCAACGGTGATCTCCTCGACGGGATACGCGATCTCCCCGCCTTCGACCCAGAAACCGGCCGCACCGCGCGAGTAGTCACCAGTCACGATGTTGATGCCCATCCCCATCAGCTCCGTCACCAGCAACCCGGTGTCCATCTCGGCGAGGAGCGCCTCGAACGATTTCGATCCCGCGTCGACCGTGAGGTTGTGGATCCCCCCTGCATTGCCGGTCGTCGAGACGCCGAGCTTGCGCGCCGAGTAGCTGTCAAGGACGTAGCCCTGGAGCACACCACCGGTGATCAGATCACGGGGTGTCGTCGCCACGCCTTCTCCGTCGAACGCGGCGCTGGCGAGCGCGCCGCGCAGATGCGGCAACTCGTGGATACGCATGTGATCGGCCATCACGTGCTCGCCGAGCCGATCGACGAGGAAGCTCGCCTTGCGGTAGAGATTCGGACCGCGAATCGCCGATACGAAATGGCCGATGACGCCGCGTGCGACATCGGCTTCGTAGAGCACCGGCGCATTGCGCGTATCGAGCTTGCGCGCCCCGAGCCGACCGATGGTACGCCGGGCGGCGGTCAGGCCGATCTGTGACGCGGGTTCCAGCCGAGCCGGGTCTCGTGCGGTCGAGTACCAGTAGCCGCGCTGCATCCCGGAGGAATCTTCCGCGATGACCACGCAGCTCAGGCTGTTGCGGCTGCTTGAATAGCCTTCCAGGAATCCGTGCGAGTTGCCGTACACGTAGTCGCCGTCGTGCTTGGAGACGGATGCGCCATCCGAGTTGGTGATGCGCGCATCGTGATCCCGCGCCGCGGTTTCTGTCTCGAGGGCGAGCGAGATCGCCTCGTCGGCGGTAATCGACCACGGATGAAACAGGCCGAGGTCGGGTGGGTCGACCGCCATTCGTCCCGCATCGGCGAGTCCGCCGAAATCGTCCTGCGCAGTGTGGCGAGCGATCCGGCACGCGGCCTCCACGGTCTCCCGCACCGCCGATGCTCTGAAATCCGTGCTGCTCGCCGAACCCTTGCTGTTCCCGAAGTACACGGTGACGCCGAGACCGTTGTCTCTTGTGTGCTCGATGGTCTCGACTTCACCGAGCCTGACGTTGACGTCGAGGCCGGCGGTTCGGCTGAGGGCCGCCTCCGATGCACTCGCACCGCGCCGTCCGGCCTCCTTGATGGCCAGCGCGACGATCTCGCGCGACGAGTCGAGGTCATGCTCGCGGGGGTGCTCAATGACGCGAATTTCGTCGTTCACTTAGGTTGCAACGCTCGAATTTCACCATGGACGGGCGCGATTCTAGCAGCCTGTCGGATTCGGATGGGGGGTTGTCACGGCATGGCGAGAGCCAGCCGAGCGTCATCTCGGCGGCATTCTGATCGCGCCGTCGAGCCGGATGACGGAGCCGTTGAGCATCGGGTTGGCGATGATGTGCTCGACGAGGTCCGCGAACTCGCTCGACCGGCCGAGCCGGCGGGGGAACGGCACCGACGCGGCGAGACTGACACGAACGTCGGTGGGCAACCCGGCCAGCATCGGCGTCTCCATCAGGCCCGGGGCAATGGTCATGACCCGGACTCCCAGGCTCGCGAGATCCCTCGCCAGTGGCAGCGTCATCCCCACGAGTCCCGCCTTCGACGCCGCGTAGGCTGCCTGGCCGACCTGTCCTTCGTACGCGGCGACCGAGGCGGTCGCGATCATGACCCCACGCTCGCCGGTGTCGTTCACCGGGTCGAGACCGACCATGTCCGCCGCGCAGACTCGCATCACGTTGAACGTGCCGATCAGATTGACCTCGACGACTCTTCGGAATCCATCGAGCGGCGCCGGCCCGTTCCGGCCGACGATACGCTGCGCAGGTGCGATGCCGGCGCAGTTCACGCAGATGCGTACGGGGCCGTGCGCCTCGCGGGCGCGGGTGATCGCGCGCTCCACGCCACCCGCATCGGAGACGTCGCAGGCGAGGCCGAGACCGCCGATCTCCGCGCCGACCGCATCCGCCGCCGCCTCATCCAGATCCAGCACCGTGACCTTCGCCCCGGCTCCGGCGAGCCGGCGCGCGGTCTCGGCGCCCATCCCCGATCCGCCGCCGGTGACGACGGCCGAATGTCCTCCAATTTCCATCACGCTCTCACGGCAGCACGATGGCCGGCAGCTCGTCGAGGGTCCTGATCTCCACGTCCGGCGCGTCAGGCAACCGCTCGCGGGCTTGGCCGAAACGATTGCACCAGGCGACTCGGAACCCGAACGTTGCCGCTGCCGCCGCATCCCACGCGTTCGACGACTGGAAGCTCACCTGCCCCCGGCCGACTTCGAACTCGTCCATCGCGAGCTGGTAGACCTCGGCCGACGGCTTGTACATCTCCAGCTCGTCGACGGAGATCACCGCGTCGAGCATGTCGCCGATGCCGGCGCTCTCCACTGCCGCTTCGAGCATCATCGGCGAGCCGTTCGAGAGAATCGCAGTCCGCATGCCTGCCTCCTTGAGAGCGCTCAGTACCCCCGGCACCTCCGGGTAGCAGTCGAGACTCAGGTAGGCGTTGAGCAGGTCGTCGCGCAACGCCGCGTCACCGACTCCGTGGGCGTCGAGCGCGAAGTCGAGACCGTCCGCCGTGACCCGCCAGAAATCGGCGTAGCGATCGAGGATGGTGCGCTGCCACGTGTATTCGAGCTGCTTGGCGCGCCACATGCTCGACACCGCGTCCGCCTTGTCGCCGAGCCTCGTACGATGCTTTCCGACCGCAGAATGCACGTCGAACAGCGTGCCGTATGCATCGAAGACGCACGCCTTGATTCCGATGAATTTCGTCAATGTCGTTGCTCCGTTGCTGATCTGCGATCCTTCACAACCATACACGGATGCGGTCGGCGAGCCTGCCGATCGCCTCGACGTCACCGAGCTTCAAGCCCCAGTTCATTGCAAGCCGATCGTCTTCGACGCGGGGCAGGACGTGCACGTGGAAATGCATCACCGACTGCGCCGCCGCCGGACCGTTGCACTGCACTAGATTGAGTCCGTCCGGATTCAACGTCCGCGCCAACGCGCCCGCCACCCTCTTCGCGGTCACCGCGGTGCGGGCGAGCGTCTCGTCGGATACCGCGTACAGGTCGCTCGTGTGCTCCTTGGGTATGACCAGCGCGTGACCCTCGTTCGCCGGATTGATGTCCATGAACGCGAGGGTCGCATCGTCTTCGAACAGCGTGAACGAAGGAACCTCGCCCGCGACGATCTTGCAGAAGACGCAGTCCGGATCACGGCTCATCGCGAGCCTCCTTGCGTTCGGAATCAGTCGGAGCCGGTCAACCCGACACCCAAGCGAGTCTACTGTCCCGCCCGATCTCGCGCGAGGCAGCGTCTGTGCCGAGCTCGAACACGGTGTCGCCGACTGCCATGCCGCTTGAATCGAAGCTCCGCTCGACGAAGACACCGGCGCCGCCCGCATCGAGCAGGACGACGGTCGATGTCCGCGTTCCGTAGGCGCCGCCAAGGATGAACGGTGACGAACGCCACCGCATGCGTCCGAGGTCGCTTCCGGTGTCGGCGCAGAGCGCCTCGACGCCCGCGGTGGGACCGCGCGACGCAAGTAGTGCGAGCAGATCCGGGACGCGGACGTCGGGCTCGGCGACGAGCCGTTCCAGCTCCGCCTTCCCGGCCGTCACCTTGGGCCACGGCGTGTCGAGCAGGTGGTTGCTCAGCCCGAAGACCCCGGGCTCGAGCCGGACGACACCTTCGGCACGGTTCGACGCGAACGCCAGCGTACCACCGTCCATCGCGAGCAGGCTGAACCCGTTGTAGCGATGACCTTCCCCCGCGACGCGGCCGAGATAATCCGGCGCCGGCTCGTTTCCGGTGAGAAACTTGCTGACGAGCGCGCCTCGGGAAGGAGCATCCGCGCGGTAGACCGAGGGACCCCGGTAGTTGGTGAGCGCCGCGAACCGCCCGCCGGAGGTGATCCCCATCCACGTCCCGCCCGCCTCCAGATCGCGGCCCGCGAGCACGCCGGGCGCGTCGTCCCACCAGTGCGCGGGTGCAGCGGGTCGTGCGTGGTACTCGTCCCGATTCGCGGCGACCACGAGGCGGTAGCGCGCGTGGCGCCGCCATGCAACGTAGATCAGGCACATGGGCCGGAAGGTCTCTCGGTGTGTGCGCTGATGCGGCGATGGCCCTGCCGGTCTCCCCGCTCATCCTTCATCGCGATTCCGGTCGTTGCCGCCGTCGCCGCCGCGACCGGGCGGGGGTGCGCGAAGATGCTTTCATCGCGCCCCTCCTCATCACATGTTCCGCCGGTACTGTCCGCCGACCTCGAACAAGGCGCCGGTGATCTGCCCGAGAGAGGCGCAGCGCACCGCTTCCATCAGGACTGCGAAGACGTTCTCCTCGCGGATCACGGCATCGCGCAGCCGGTCGAGCGCGGCCGGCGCCGCATGCGCGTGCCGTTCGTGAAACGCGTCGAGCCGTTCGAGCTGGCGTTCCTTCTCGTCTCCGGTCGAGCGGGCAAGGTCGATCGTCGTCTCCCCGGGCGCAGGGTTCGGGTTGAGGAACGTGTTCACCCCGACGATGGGGAGCGATCCGTCGTGCTTCTTCTGCTCGTAGAAGATCGACTCGTCCTGGATCTTCCCGCGCTGGTAGCCCGTCTCCATCGCGCCGAGCACGCCGCCGCGCTCGGAGATCCGGTCGAACTCCGCGAGCACCGCCTCTTCGACGAGAGCGGTGAGCTCCTCGATGATGAACGCGCCCTGGTTCGGGTTCTCGTTCTTTCCGAGACCCCATTCCTTGTTGATGATCATCTGGATGGCGAGCGCGCGTCTCACCGAACCCTCGGTCGGCGTGGTGATCGCCTCGTCGTAGGCGTTGGTGTGCAGGCTGTTGCAGTTGTCGTAGGTCGCGATCAGCGCCTGAAGCGTGGTACGGATGTCGTTGAAGTCGATCTCCTGCGCGTGCAGCGAGCGCCCGGAGGTCTGGATGTGGTACTTGAGCTTCTGGCTGCGCTCGTCCGCGCCGTACTTCGAGCGCATCGCGACCGACCAGATCCGGCGCGCCACCCGCCCCATCACCGAGTACTCGGGGTCCATTCCGTTGGAGAAGAAGAAGGAGAGGTTCGGCGCGATGTCGTCGATGCGCATGCCGCGCGCCAAGTACGCCTCGACGTAGGTGAAGCCGTTCGCGAGCGTGAACGCGAGCTGCGAGATGGGGTTCGCTCCGGCCTCGGCAATGTGGTAGCCGGAGATTGACACCGAGTAGAAGTTCCGCACCCGGTTCCGAATGAACCACTCCTGGATGTCGCCCATCACCTTCAGCGAGAACTCGGTCGAGAAGATGCAGGTGTTCTGGCCCTGATCCTCCTTGAGAATGTCCGCCTGCACGGTGCCGCGAACGTTCGCGAGCGCCCATGTCCTGATCTCCTCCGCCTCCGCGCCGGCCGGCTCGCGTCGGTGCTCGCCGCGGAACCGGTCGATCTGCTGGTCGATTGCGGTGTTGAGGAACATCGCGAGGATGGTCGGGGCCGGTCCGTTGATGGTCATCGACACCGAGGTTGCGGGATCGCACAGATCGAAGCCGTCGTAGAGGACCTTCATGTCCTCGAGGGTCGCGATCGACACTCCCGAGTTGCCCACCTTGCCGTAGATGTCGGGACGCCGTGCGGGATCGAAACCGTACAGCGTGACCGAGTCGAACGCGGTCGAGAGCCGCTT
>JAKZYK010000244.1:0-2675 GCA_047514485.1 Gammaproteobacteria bacterium | reverse complement strand
CGTATGAGCTGCGCCCCGATTCGGGCGGCGCGGGCCGCTTCCGGGGCGGACTCGGCGCCCGCCGGACTTGGCGGGTGCTCGAACGCGGCACGCGGGCCACGGTGTGCTGTGAGCGGACGAAGTCCGCACCGTTCGGGATCGCGGGCGGCGCGGCCGGGGCGCCGGCCCGCATCTCCGTCGTCGAACCGGACGGTGTCGAGCGGGTCCTGAACAGCAAGGGCTCGTTCGACGCTCCCGCCGGCTCCCTCGTCGTCTTCGACGTGCCGGGCTCCGGCGGGTACGGCCCGCCGGCCGAGCGCAACCCCGAGCGGCTGCGCGAGGACCTGCGCGACGGCTACGTCACGCCGGACGGAGCGAGGCGGGACTACGGCGTCGAGGAGCCCGAGGTCGTGCTTGCGAGCGGCATGCGCCCGGACTCGGATGGCGGCGCAGGCTCGCACTGAGCTCCGCTCCTCCGGCCCATGCGTGCCTCCGATAACGGTCTACACACCCGCCATTTCGAGGAATGCGGCTCGCACGCGGAGCGCGTCCGGTTGAGCGCCGCCCTGCTCGATCGCGGCTGGTGCGAGACCGCGCTCCGAGGCTTTCTCGGCGCCAGCCAGCCGCGGGCGCTCGACGCCGCAGGGACGCCTTGAAGCCCTCCGGCAAGACCTCCGGAGCCGGTAACGCAGTCGCCTTTGCATCGGCGATCACCTTCGCCACCGGCATCACCCTGGTCGCGCTCATCTACGAGGACGGTGCGAACGTGCACGCCGTCAACCTGTCGCGTGTGCTGGCGTTCGCGGCGGTGATGGCGCTCACCCTGGGAATTGCGCGCATATCGCCGGTCCTGCCGCGGCGGGCCGTCCTGCAATGCGTGCTGGTCGGGCTGCTCTTCTGCGGCGAGCTCTACGGTCTGCTGGCTTCGATCAGGTACATACCGGTAGGACTCGCCATGCTCATCATGTACACCTACCCGCTGCTGGTCGCCGCTGCCGGCTGGCTGACCGGCACCGAGTCCTTCACCCTGGACCGCCTTCTCGCGATCCTCGCCGCCTTCGCGGGCCTCGCCCTGGCTCTGCACACGCCGGACTCCGAGCTCGATTGGCGCGGCGTCGCCTGGGCCGTCTTCACCGCGGTCAGCTTCTCGGCCGTCCTCATCGTGAGCGAACGCACGATGCGCGGCATGGACCGGAGGATTCTCATGCTCTATCTCACGAGCACCGCGGCAGTGATCGTGGGAGTCGTCTCGCTCACCCTGGTGAGCCTCGAGTGGCCGCGCACCGACCAGGGCTGGACGCTGCTCGCGGCGTCAACCGGACTCTACGTACTCGCCACCACCCTGCTCTTCGCCGCGGTCAAGATGATCGGCCCGCTGCGCACCGCGATCATCGACAACAGCGCACCAGTCTGGGCCATCGTGCTCGCCGCTCTCCTGCTCGGTGAGCATCTGAACATGGTGCAGCTCTTCGGTGGCGCCCTGGTGATCAGCGCGGTGGTGCTGGTGCAGCTCAGTCTGCGCGTGCCGGTGCGCGCGGCGAACCCGACGCAATAGAGTGATCGAGCGGCTTTGCATCGTCGAGCCGACCGCTGCCGAGAGGACGCTGCGAGCCGGTCTGCCACGCCCGGATCGCGCCGGCCGCGACCACCATGAGCATGCATCCCGCGATGAATGGCGCGAACAACGGCGTCATCTCGACCCAACTCCGATGGCACGGGCTTGCGCACACGCAGGTGGCGCGTCCCGAGACGGAGCTCGCGAACTGTTGACGTTCGGCAGCGACTGACACAGGCTTGCGGCCGATTCGGAGGCCGACGCGTGAGTACAGTCATCACGATCCAGGGGCTCGGTCCGGTGGTTCCGGAGGAAGGGCCCGCCCGGCCGAGCGCCATCGGTTCCGCTCGCTACGCGAGCTCGCTGGTGTCCGGGTATCTGCCGTGAAGATCCTCGCCGTCGGCGACATGCACCTCGGTCGCACGCCGTCGCGGCTGCCGCCGGAGTTGCGCGCGTCGGAGCTCGGCCCCGCCGAAGCCTGGCGCCGGGCCGTGGCCGCTGCCCTGGACCTCGGCGTGAGGGCGGTGCTGCTCGCCGGAGACGTCGTCGATCGGGATGACGATTTCTTTGAAGCGTACCGGGCGCTGGAAAGCGGCGTGAGGACGCTGGCGGACGCGGGCATTGACGTCATCGGCGTCGCCGGAAACCACGATGTCAAGGTGCTGCCCCGGCTGGCCCGCCACATTCCGCAGTTCCAGCTTCTGGGGGAAGGCGGACAGTGGGAGTCCTGCCAGATTCACGGGGGCAGGGAAGCCGTGACTCTATGGGGCTGGTCCTTTCCGCAAGCCAGAGTCCTTGCCAGCCCTATCGAGGGCACGTCCTTCGACCCGGCGCCCGGCATCAACCTGGGCCTCCTGCACTGTGACCGGGACGCCGGTCCGGACTCGCCCTACGCGCCGGTCAGTCGAGGGGAGCTCGAGCGCGCCGGCCTCGACGGCTGGCTGCTCGGTCATATCCACAAGCCGGATGCGCTGACCGCCGCATCGCCGAACGGATACCTGGGCAGCCTGACTGGCCTGGACCGCGGAGAACCCGGTCCCCGCGGGCCCTGGATGGTCACCGTCGCCGATGGACGTATCGCTGCGGTCGACCATCTGCCCCTTGCTCCGCTGCGCTGGGAGCCACTGGAGGTCGATCTGGC
>JAKZYK010000243.1:0-6211 GCA_047514485.1 Gammaproteobacteria bacterium | reverse complement strand
GCCGTCCACGGGTGATGCGATATGCTTGTCCACGTGGAAGCTCTTCCCTTCGCGGATCGAAGAGGCGCTGCATGAACAGTGTCAAGCTGACCGCGTCGCAGGCTCTGGTCCGTTATCTTTCGGTGCAGCAGATCGAGCCGGACGTACCCTTCATCGCGGGTGTGTGGGCCATTTTCGGCCACGGAAACGTGGCCGGTCTCGGCGAGGCGCTCCAGGCGGCCGGGGATCGTCTGCCGACGTGGCGCGGCCACAACGAGCAGGGCATGGCGCATGCCGCCATCGCGT
This sequence comes from Gammaproteobacteria bacterium, assembly GCA_047514485.1. GTDB lineage: Bacteria > Pseudomonadota > Gammaproteobacteria > HK1 > HK1 > HK1. The sequence continues at coordinate 5,926 of JAKZYK010000243.1, read as the reverse complement.
TCGCCAAGGCGTCGAATCGCAGGCGCGCCATGGCGGTGACCACCTCCATCGGCCCCGGGGCCACGAATCTGGTGACGGCCGCCGCGCTCGCGCACGTAAACCGGCTCCCGGTCCTGCTGCTGCCGGGCGACGTGTTCGCGAGCCGTGCCCCCGATCCGGTGCTGCAGCAGATCGAGGATTTCCGGGACGGGACGGTCAGCGCGAACGACTGCTTCCGTCCGGTCAGCCGATACTTCGATCGCATCGCCCGTCCCGAGCAGCTTCTCACCGCCCTGCCGCGCGCCTTCGCGACGATGACCGATCCGGCCGAGTGCGGGCCGGTCACCCTGTCGTTATGCCAGGACGTGCAGGCGCAGGCTCATGACTGGCCGGAGAGTTTCTTCGAGCCGCGCATCCGGCGTCCGAGGCGGCCACCGCCCGACGCGCAAGAGTTGCGCTCGGCGATCGATGCGATCCGCGCCGCGAAGCGGCCCCTGATCATCGCAGGCGGCGGCGTGCACTACGCGCAGGCGACGCAGGCGCTGCGGCAATTCGTCGAGACCCACAACGTGCCGGCGGCGGAGACGCAGGCCGGCAAGGCCGCACTCATGTGGGACCACCCGCTCAACCTCGGCTCGATCGGAGTCACCGGATCGAGCGCAGCCAACGCGGTGGCGGCAGGCGCCGATCTGATCATCGCCATCGGCACGCGCCTGGCGGACTTCACGACCGGTTCATGGTCGCTGTTCGCGAACCCGACACGCCGGATCCTGCAGGTCAACGTCGCGGCCTACGACGCGGCCAAGCACGCCGCCATCCCCCTGGTGTGCGACGCGAAGGCCGGGCTCGAAGCGCTGAGCCAAGGACTGGGCGAGTGGCGCGCTCCGGACCCGGACGGTGCGCTCCGGTCCGAATGGTGCGCGGCGGTAGAGGCGGTCACCGCGCCGCCTTGCGGCAACACGCTGCCGAGCGATGCGCAGGTGATCGGGGCCGTCCAGCGCAGCACCGGTCCCGACACGGTGCTGGTCTGCGCCGCCGGCGGGCTGCCCGGTGAGCTCCACAAGCTGTGGCGCACCGCGCGCCCGAACGGATACCACCTCGAGTACGGCTACTCCTGCATGGGGTACGAGATCGCCGGCGGGCTGGGCGTCAAGATGGCGCTGCCCGAGCGGGAGGTGGTGGTGATGGTCGGCGACGGCAGCTACCTGATGATGAACTCGGAGCTTGCGACCTCGGTGATGCTCGGGCGGAAGATCATCGTGGTGGTGCTCGACAACCGGGGCTTCGGCTGCATCACCCGCCTCCAGGCGGCAACCGGCGGGGCGCGCTTCAACAACCTGCTCGACGATGCACGCCACGAGGCGTCTTCGCACATCGATTTCGTGGCGCATGCCCGAGCGCTCGGCGCGGTCGCGGAGAAGGCCGGCTCCATCGATGAGCTTGAGCAGGCGATGGCGCGGGCGCGGGAGTGCTCACGCTCGTGCTGCATCGTGATCGACACCGATCCGATGGGGTGCACGGAAGCGGGCGGCCACTGGTGGGACGTCGCCGTCCCCGAGGTCTCCGAGCGCGAGGAGGTGCGCGCCGCGCGCGCGGGCTACGAAGAAGCGATCGCCCGGCAGCGCCCGAGCGATTGAGCGCGATGATTCGCTACGGCGTCAATCCCATCGCGTGGTCCAACGACGACGACCCCTCGCTGGGTGCGCATATCCCGCTTGAGCAGTGTCTGCGCGAGGCGAGCGAGATCGGTTTCGAGGGGATCGAGAAGGGCCGCAAGATGCCCGCCGATCCGCAGGCGCTGCACGCGGCGCTCGCGCCACACGGTCTCGAGCTCGTCTCGGGCTGGTACTCGCTGGGGCTGCTCGCGCGCGGCGTGGAAGCCGAGAAGGCCGCCATGGAGGCGCACCTGCATCTGCTGCGCGAGATGGGCTGCGAGGTCTGCATCCTGTGCGAGACGTCGAACGCGGTCCACAGCGAGCGGGGCGCACCGCTCTCCGCCAGACCGATCCTGTCCGATCTGCAGTGGCCGGACTTCGCCCGAGCGCTCACCGAGATCGCCCGCCACATCGCCGGCGAGGGGCTGATCCCGGTCTACCACCATCACATGGGCACTGTGGTGCAGACCGCGGAGGAGCTCGATCGCCTCCTCGAGTGGACCAGCGAGGATCTGAAGCTGCTCCTCGACACCGGGCATGCCGCCATGGCCGGTATGGACCCGAGCGCGGTCGCCGGGAGACACGCCAACCGCATCCGCCACCTCCATCTGAAGAACGTGAGACTCCCGGTCGTGCGCGAGTCGATCGAGAAGGACCTGAGCTTCCTCGACGCGGTGAGAGCCGGCGTGTTCACCGTCCCGGGCGACGAGGAAGGCGGGGTCGACTTCATGCCCGTGCTCCGGGCGGCGGCGGCCGGCGGCTACGAGGGCTGGCTCGTCATCGAGGCGGAGCAGGACCCGAGCGTGCGTGAGCCGAGAACGTATCAGTCCATGGGACTCGCGGTGCTGCGGGTGATGGCGCGGCAGGCCGGTCTGGAACGGGTCTGACCGATCCGGCGGGCGGATGGTTCGCAGAATGAGTTTCGCAGGCGTTCACGGCAAGCATCGGGCAGACGGGTGACGGTACGGATCGGACTTCTGGGGGCGGGCCGGATCGGGCGAGCGCACGCGAGCGCGCTCGCCCGGATCGAGAGGGCTCGCCTCGTGGCCGTGCACGACCCGGTTGGTGCCGCGGCGGAGGAGGTTGCCGGCGCCGCTGGCGCCCGGAGGGCATCGTGCGAGGAGATCATGGCCGCTCCCGACATCGATGCGGTCGTCATTGCCGCCCCCACCGATCTGCACACCGCCTGCATCGAGGCCGCCGCCCGGTCGGGAAAGGCGATCTTCTGCGAGAAGCCGATCGATCTCGACCTGGACCGGGCGCGCGCCTGTATCGAGATCGTCCGCGAGACCGGAGCGCGACTGATGGTCGGCTTCAATCGCCGGTTCGACCCCGACTTCGCGGAGGTGCGCCGGCACGTCGAGACCGGTGCGATCGGAGACGTCGAGCTCGTGCAGATCACGTCGCGAGACCCGGCGCCGCCCCCAATTGACTACGTGACACGCTCGGGCGGCCTGTTTCTCGACATGATGATCCACGACTTCGACATGGTGCGCTTCCTCCTCCGGGAGGAAGTGGTCGAGGTCTCCGCCACCGGCTCGGTGTTGATTGACGAACGCATCGGGTTGGCCGGCGACTTCGACACCGCGGCGGCCACGTTGAAGACTGCTTCGGGACGGATCGCTCTGATCTCCAACTCCCGCCGCGCGGCGTACGGATACGACCAGCGGCTCGAAGTCCATGGATCGAAGGGGATGGTCTCGGCCGGGAACCGCCGCAACACGACGGTCACCGTGGCCGGTGCCGGAGGCTATCGGAGCGAGCCGCTGCTCGACTTCTTCATGCAGCGTTATCGCGATGCCTATCGGCGCGAGATCGAAGCCTTCGTCGATGCCCTCGCCTCCGGAGACCGGATGGCGCCGGACGGATACGACGGACTCAAGGCGCTGGAGATTGCAGTGGCCGCGAGGCGCTCGGCCCGGGAGCATCGGGTGATGCGGCTCTCCGAATGACAGCCCAATCCACGAGAGCTACAGCACCCGGCGTTGGCTGGCGAGCAATCCGAAGTTCGAGCGGTTCTTCCGGCCCGTCTATCATCCCTGGGTCAACGTGATCGAGAGGTTGTGCAAGACGCTGCACGACACCGTGACACGCAACCATCGGCATCATTCGATGAAGGCGTTGATGGGTGCGGTGCGACGCTTCATGGAAGTGTGTCAACCTTGGCCGCGCAACGCTCATGCCCTGGCCAGAGCACAAGTGGAGTGGATTTCCGAGCAGCGATTCAGAAGAATCAGGTGGAACAACTTGACGATCCGTGTTGCTGGCGGCGCATCGTGGCATCGCGGTGGCAGGAATCGGGCCTATGCTGAACGTTCTTTTCATCACCGCGGATCAGTGGCGCGGCGAGTGTCTGTCCGCACTCGGACATCCTTGCCTTCGCACTCCGCATCTCGACCGGCTTGCCGAGTCGGGCGTGCTCTTCACCCGCCACTTCTCGCAGGCGACGCCGTGCAGCCCGGGACGTACCAGCCTGTATACGGGCCTGTACCTGCACAACCACCGCGTGGTCGTCAACGGCACGCCGCTCGACGCGCGCCACGCCAACGTCGCGCTCGAGGCACGCAAGCTCGGCTACGACCCGGTGCTCTTCGGCTACACCGACACCGGGGCCGATCCACGGATACGCGCCCCCGGCGATCCTGCCTTGCGCACCTACACCGGCGTGCTGCCCGGCATGACCCCGGTGGTGCAGATGGACGACGACCATTGGCCCTGGCGGCGACACCTCGCACGGCGCGGCTACGAGGTGCCGGAAGATACCGAGGCGCTGTTCACGCCGGGGCACGACGACTACGTCCCGGGGCAGGCGATCAGCGCCGCGGCGGCGGCGTATCCGACCGAGGACGGGCTTGCCGGCTTCCTCACCGAGAAAGTAATCGAGCACCTGAGCGCGAAGGGACGGGAACCATGGTTCGTGCACGTGTCATTTTTCCCTCCCCACCCTCCGTTCATCGCCTCCGCGCCGTACAACGCGATGTACGCCCCCGACGACGTGCCGCCGCCGGTGCGCGCATCCACCCCGGAGGAAGAGGCGCGCCAGCACCCCTACCTCGCCTACTACCTCTACCACCAGCGCGGATCGGGCATCGCCTACGGTCAACGTTCGCTCGACCACCTCACACTCGGCGATCGCGACATCCGCCAGGCGCGCGCCAACTACTACGCACTGATGAGCGAGGTCGATGCCCAGATTGGGCGCCTCCTCGACCACTTGCGCGCGAGCGGCGCCGAGGAGCGCACCCTGGTGGTGTTTACCTCGGACCACGGTGAGCACTTGGGAGACCACTGGCAGTTCTCCAAGTACAGCTATTTCGACCAGACCTTCCACGTGCCGCTCATCGTCCGCGACCCGCGCGCGGCGGCCGCGCCGGGACGCGGACGCCAGGTGAGCTCCTTCACCGAGAACGTCGACGTGATGCCGACGATTCTCGACGCGCTCGGTCTGGAGGTGCCGCCGCAGTGCGACGGGCAGTCATTGGTGCCCTTCCTAGCGGGGGATACACCGGCGCGGTGGCGCCGTGAGGCGCACTTCGAGTTCGATTTCCGCGACATCCTCGAGCGCCCCGGGGCGCAAGTGCTCGGTCTCGCACCCGACCAGTGCACCCTGTGCGCACTGCGCGGCGAGCGTTACAAGTACGTGCACTTCACCGCCCTGCCTCCGCTGTTCTTCGACCTTGAAGACGATCCGGCGGAGATGGTCAATCGCGCCGAGGACCCGCAGTACCAGGAGCGCATGCTCGAGTACGCCCAGAAGATGCTGAGCTGGCGGATGAGCCACGACGAGCGTGTGCTCGCGAACGTCCGCCTCACCCCGAATGGGTTGGTCGAGCACAGACCGGAGCGGGCCTGCGTCACATAGGCGTCGAACTGGAGCATCATTCGTGCCCGGCTCTTCAGCGGAAGTGCGGCCGGATGATCCGGTCCATCCACAGCTCGACCTGCTCCATCTCCGGTGCGGCCGGCTGGATCGTCACGTGCTCGATCCCGACTTCCTCCAGCTTCTTGAGCTTGGCGACAATGTCGCCGACGCTGCCGAGCAGATAGCACCCTTGTAGATGCTCCCAGGAGCGGTTGGTGCCCATGATGGTTTCCATCGGCGCACGCTGGATGGAGAGCGCCTTCTCGGTGTCGTCGGTGTCGACCACGTAGCCCGCCTGCACGTGCGCGATGCCCAGCGTGCTCGGGTCGCGGCCCTTGGTCGGGAGGTAGTCGCGCATGGTCTGGATGTCGCGCACCACCCACTCGAGCTTGCCCGAGGCCCGCACCGTGAACACGTCGGCGTGCTTCGC
>JAKZYK010000242.1:0-6534 GCA_047514485.1 Gammaproteobacteria bacterium | reverse complement strand
ACCCGAACCCCCCATGGCTCGGATGCCGCCTGATCGGAGGGTCTCGACTGTTCCGCGCTGGCTGCGGAGCGGTGACCGAATGATCGCGCGGCCGGGGGACTGAATGTGCCGGGTGCTTCCCTTGCCAGGGGCGAATGGCGGATGCGCTCGACAAAAGGTGAATGGGGTGGTACCCGAGGTGGAGGTAGGGCAGACCTGCGCACCCGAGCGTCTCCCGTGTCCGAGTCGTCCCGATGTGCGACGATCCATGAGAGAAACAGGCGGCGTTCCTCAACCGGCATCGGATCGCGTCGACCTATTGAATCCCGTGGCGGGCGAGCACCGCGGTCGAACGCACGGCGCAGGGATGGGATAACCAGGGAGCGCGCGGGCGAAGCCACGGCGCCATGAATTGACTGGGCACCTCACTATGGCACCGATGCATCCACTCGAAGCGCTCATGGCTGAACGCGACTGGCTCCTCGCAGACGGCGCCATGGGCACGAATCTGTTCGGCCTGGGACTGGCCGGCGGCGCATGCGGTGAACGGTGGAACCTTGACGATCCGGCGAAGATCGCGTCCGTTCACCAGGGCATGGCCGCAGCGGGGGCCGACATCATCCTCACCAATACCTTCGGTGCGAATCGATACCGGCTCGCGCTGCACGGCCTGGGAGACCGCGTGATCGAGGTCAACGAATCGGGGGCAGAGATCGCGCGCCGTATCGCGGACACGACGGACCGGACGATCGTCGTCGCCGGCTCCATGGGGCCGACCGGCGACGTCCTGGAGCCGCTCGGCGAGCGCACTCGCGCCGAAGCGATTGACGCCTTCGCCGAGCAGGCCGAGGGCCTGCGGCGCGGCGGCGTGGACGTGGCGTGGATCGAGACGATGTACGCCGAGAACGAGCTCGAAGCGGCGATTCTTGCGGTGAAAGATGTCGGGCTGCCGTTCCTTGCGACGATGACGTTCGATACCAGCGGCCGCACGATGATGGGTATCCGGCCCCAGGATATGCCGAACCTTGCGGCTTGCAGGGCACATCACCCCCTCGGGATCGGTGCGAACTGCGGCGTGGGCCCCGCCCAGCTCCTGGATTCGATCCTCGGGCTGCGGGCAACCGCGGACAGGGAGACGATCATCATCGCGAAGAGCAACTGCGGACTCCCCGAAATGGGTGATGATATGCAGGTGCGATACAACGGCACCCCGGAGATCATGACCGAATATGCGTGCATGGCGCGGGATGCCGGCGCGCGGATCATCGGCGGCTGCTGCGGAACGACTGCGTCACATCTCGGGGCGATGCGCGATGCGCTGGAACGGCGTCCGTGGGCCGAGGCACCGGATCACGCAGCGATCGAGGCGCGTCTCGGCACGTTGAAGATCACGCTCGAGACCGAAGAGGCCATCGCACGTGCGAAGGAGGACGGGCCGCCGGCGGAGCGCCGCCGGCATCGCCGCCGCCGCCGCGTCTGACGGCGACCCGCGCACCCCGGTCGCTGAAGGTGCTCAGGTGGCGGGTTCTACCAGCTCGTTATTTTTTAATGTGAAATACTGGAATAAGTCCATAATTTATTGAAATACAAAGATATATTACGACACAATAGAGAATCTCTGCAGGACCGCGCGAAGCTCGGGCCGTTTGAGCGCGAGCCCGACGTTCGCGGCCAGAAATCCCTCCTTCGAGCCGCAGTCGTATCGGGTTCCCGCGAACGGGAACGCGTTGACCGTCTCCCGCCCGAGCAACGCCGCAATCGCATCGGTGAGCTGAATCTCTCCGCCCGAGCCCGCCGCCGTATTCTCGAGCGCGTCGAAGATCCCCGGGGACATCACGTAACGCCCCACCACGCCCAGCGTCGATGGCGCCCGGTCCGGCGCCGGCTTCTCCACGATGTCCCTGATCGGGCCTCCATGCTCACTCGGCGACGCCAGGCGTACGATGCCGTAACGACCGGTCTCCTCTCGCGGCACGGACTGCACCGCCACCAGGGCGTGGCCGGTGGATTCGAAGCGCCGCACCATCTGCTCGGTGCACCCGGGGCCGTCGCAATCGATGAGGTCGTCGGGGAGAAGGATCGCGAACGGCTCGTCGCCGATCGCAGGCCGCGCGCACAGCACCGCGTGACCGAGCCCGAGCGGCGCCGGCTGGCGAATATACAAGCACGTCACGTGACTCGGGAGAATCGCACGCACACGCGCCAGCAGCTCGTTCTTCCCTTGCGCTTCGAGCGCGGCCTCGAGCTCCGCCGAACGATCGAAGTGATCCTCGATCGCCTTCTTGGTGTGTCCGGTGATGAACACGAGATGCTCGATCCCGGCCGCGACTGCTTCCTCCACCGCGTACTGGATGAGAGGCTTGTCGATGATCGGGAGCATCTCCTTCGCAAGCGCCTTCGTCGCCGGCAGGAACCGGGTACCGAGACCCGCCACCGGAAAGACCGCCTTTCGAACCCTGATCGTCACTGTCTTGCCTCGTCAATCGGAGACACTTCTCCGTCGCCAGCGATACGAGAACGCCGGGCGTTCTTCGCCGCGGCCGGCTCGTCGTACACGAAGCATCGGGCGTACATGTCCCACCGATGGCGTGATCGGCGTCATGCGCGCCCGACGCACGTGTACTCGAATCCCAGCGCGCGCATCGGATCCGGCTCGTAGACGTTGCGCAGATCGACGAACACGTTCCCTCGCATCCGCCGTTTCACCTCCTCCAGATCGAGGCCACGATATACGTTCCATTCCGTGAGAAGCACCACCGCGTCGGCGCCGTCGAGCGTCTCGTAGACATCGCCGACATATTCGACCGAGTCGGGAAGATGCATGCGTGCCTCCGCGATGCCTTGCGGATCCGTCGCCCGGACCCGCGCACCATTCTCGATGAGGGGAGGCAGAATCGCGAGCGAGGGGGCTTCACGCACGTCGTCGGTCTCCGGCTTGAACGTGAGTCCGAGCACCGCGATCACCTTCCCGGCCTCATTTCCGCCGAGCGCGCCGCGGATCTTGGCGACCATCCGGCGGCGCTGCGCCGCGTTGACCTCGACCACGGATTCGATGATGCGGCTGGGTGTTCCATGCTCCTGCGCGGTTCGAACGAGGGCCAGGGTGTCCTTGGGAAAGCAGGAGCCTCCGTACCCGGGCCCGGGATGCAGAAACTTGCGCCCGATGCGCCTGTCGAGCCCGATACCGCGTGCGACGGCGTGCACATCGGCGTGGACCGCCTCGCACAGTGCTGCCATCTCATTAATGAAGCTGATCTTCGTTGCAAGGAAGGCGTTGGCGGCGTACTTGATGAGCTCTGCAGTCTCCAGATCCGTGACGACGATCGGAACTTCGACGAGATTCAGCGGCCGGTACAGTGCACGCAGCTTCTCCTCGGCGCGGCTGTCCTCGACGCCGATGACGACGCGATCGGGATGCATGAAATCGCCGATCGCCGCACCTTCGCGGAGAAATTCCGGGTTCGAGGCGACGTCGAAATCCGCCTCCGGGTTGACTTCCGCGATGATCCGCTTGACCTGCCGCGCGGTGCCGATCGGGACCGTGGACTTGTCCACGACGACGGTGTAGCCGCGCAGCACCGGAGCAATCCGGCGCACCGCCTCGTACACGAACGACAGATCGGCATGTCCGTCGCCGCGGCGCGATGGTGTTCCCACCGCGATGAATATCAGTTCCGCGTCGCCGACGCTCTCCTCGAACCCGGTGGTGAACCGCAATCGCCGTTGCGCGACGTTGCGTTCGACGAGTTCGTCGAGACCGGGTTCATAGATGGGCATCCGGCCTTCGTTGAGGCGGGCGATCTTCGACGCATCGACGTCGATACAGGTCACCGAGGCGCCGAACTCGGAGAAGCATGCCCCTGACACGAGACCGACGTACCCCGCTCCAATCATCGCAACGTTCATCGCATCTTCACTCCAGACGCCCGTTCGCAGACATGCGCCGCCGCGCCGCGGCTTTGTCCGCTCGCTCCCCGACCTTTCCCCTGATGAGGTAGGCAGCCCGGATTCGAACACCGGCGCTGCAGCATTCGCAACCGCTGTTCAGATGACACGCGTTCGCTTGCCGAACGCGAACGCGACCGGGAGCCCGACGTACCCGAGTCCGACGACTGAGATGCTCCTGCCGTGCTCCATCAGCGAACGCCGTGATACGCCTTGTACCAGTCGACGAACCGCCGAACCCCGACCTCGATGGGAGTGTCCGGTCTGTAGTCGAAGTCCTTCACCAGATCATCGACATCCGCGAAGGTGTCGGGCATGTCACCGGGCTGCAGGGGCAGGAAGTTCTTCTTCGCCTTGCGCCCCAGACACGCCTCGAGCACCTCGATGTAGCGCTCGAGCTGCACCCAGCAGTTGTTGCCGATGTTGTAGACCCGATGCGGCGCGGCGCTGGTGGCCGGATCGGGCGACTCCCCGCGCCAATTCTCGTTCGGAGACGCGGGTCGATCGAGGACGCGAATGGCGCCTTCGACGGCATCGTCGATATAGGTGAAATCCCGGCGGTGCCGGCCGTGGTTGAACACGTCGATCGGACGGCCTTCGAGGATGTTCCGGGTGAATCGGATCGGCGCCATGTCGGGCCGTCCCCACGGCCCATAGACGGTGAAGAACCGCAGCCCGGTCGCGGGGAGTCCGTAGAGATGGCTGTAGCTGTGCGCCATCAGCTCGTTTGCCTTCTTGGTGGCGGCATAGAGTGACAGCGGGTGGTCGACGTTGTGCCGCACCGAGAACGGCAGGGCTCGATTGGCACCGTAGACGGAGCTCGACGACGCGTAGACGAGATGGCCGACGCCGTGGCGGCGGCATCCCTCGAGGACGTTGATGAAGCCGACGAGATTGGCATCGACATAGGCATGGGGGTTCTCCATCGAGTATCGGACCCCGGCCTGCGCGGCGAGATTGACCACTGCGTCGGGCCGTTCGCGCGCGAAGAGTTCCGCGACAGCCGTGCGATCCGCGATGCCGGCGCGTACGTCGCGGAAACCAGCGAACGCCTTGACGCGCTCGAGCCGAGCCTGCTTCAGAGAGACGTCATAGTACGGATCGAGGTTGTCGATGCCGACGACTTCATCGCCACGCTCGAGCAGGCGGATCGCGAGCGCGGCGCCGATGAAGCCGGCCGCGCCGGTAACGAAAACCTTCATGGGATCGGCCGAGCCTCCCGGCAGGCCTCGCGCTTGGCGTCCCCAACGGGATTCGAACCCGTGTCGCCACCTTGAAAGGGTGGTGTCCTAGGCCAGGCTAGACGATGGGGACGGGTCATGACTGCGCCGGAGCGTCCGGCGCCGGGGATGATGGTGGAGCCAGGCGGGATCGAACCGCCGACCTCTACAATGCCATTGTAGCGCTCTCCCGGCTGAGCTATGGCCCCCGTGGAATCGAGCCGTTGGAGCCTAGACGCGGACCCCGCGAGAGTCAAGATTGGCGCGAGCGATCACGCACGTAGGCGATGGCGCGATCGATGCGCGACAGGGCCGCGTCCCGGCCGACCATTTGCAAGGTGAACTCGATCGCGGGCGAAGCGGCAGTGCCGGTCAGCGCAACGCGAAGCGGCTGGGCCACCTTCCCGAGGTTCAGCGACAGGGCCTCGGCGCACTCGATCACCGCCGCGTGCAGGGGCTCGGGCTTCTCCCACCTGGTGATCGCGCAGAGCTTCGCCCGAACCGCCTCGAGAGGAACGAGCGCCACCGGGCGCAGGTGCTTCTTCGCGGCGCGCTCGTCGAACTCCTCGTACTCCTCGAACGCGAAGCGGGATTTCTCGGCCATCTCGGCGATGGTGCGGGCTCGGTCGCGCTGGACCTCGGCGAGAAACGACGGCGTCACGGCACCCGGCGCTTCGATGCCCATCCTTTCGAGCTGGTCGACGAGCAACGCTCCAAGGCGTTCCGGGCTCGCCTGCCTGATGTAGTGCTGATTGAGCCATCCGAGCTTGTCATAGTCGAAGGCAGCAGGCGCACGGTTCACGTCGGCGATGTCGAACCGCGCGATCATCTCTTCCCGGGAAAAGATCTCCTGATCGCCGTGCGACCAGCCTAACCGCACGAGCTGATTGAGCAGTGCTTCCGGCAGATACCCGTCGTCGCGGAATTGCATCACCCCGACCGCACCGTGGCGTTTCGACAACCGCTGGCCGTCCGCGCCGAGGATCATCGGCACGTGGGCGTAGCGCGGTGGAGACGCACCCAGCGCCGCGATGATGTTCAACTGCCGGGGGGTATTCATCACGTGGTCGTCGCCGCGAATGACGTGGGTAATATCCATGTCCAGATCGTCGACGACCACTCCGAAGTTGTACGTCGGCATGCCGTTCCCGCGTGCGATGACGAGATCGTCGAGCTCGCGGTTGCCGAACGCGACGGGTCCCCGCACCAGATCATCGAAGACGACCTCGCCATCTGCCGGGTTCTTGAACCGGATGACGGGATCGACGCCAGCCGGCAGCGGCCCGATCCGGCGCCGGCACCGCCCGTCGTAACGGGGCTTCTCGCCGCGCGCGCGCTGTGCGGTGCGCATCGCCTCGAGCTCTTCCCGGCTGCAATAGCAACGGTACGC
>JAKZYK010000241.1:0-2958 GCA_047514485.1 Gammaproteobacteria bacterium | reverse complement strand
TACGGCAGCGGACCGGGCCTCTATGGCTACGACGGATGGCTGCTGAGCGGCGCGGCCTGCGACGGCGGGCAGATGCGCCTCGACTCGATCGAGATCGACGAGAGCATGTACCCGATCATCATAACCTCCCGCCAGATCGCCAAGGATTCGCTGGGCCCGGGCGAGTGGGACGGCGCGCCTGCGCTGGAGGGCGAGTTCGGCCCGCTCGCGGGCGAGATGACCGCTTACTGGGGCAGCGACGGCGACGTGTCGCCGCCGCGCGGGGTGATCGGCGGGATGGATTCGGCCTGCTCCGCCAACTTGAAGCGCCACCGCAACGGCCAGCTCGAGAAGCTCGAGCCCTTCGCCTCGGATATCTTCCTGCCCGGCGAAATGCTGCGCTTCGTGACCTGCGGCGGTGGCGGATATGGCGATCCGTCATCCCGCGATCCGGCGAAGGTCACGGCCGCCGCCAATCGCGAGTGGATCAGCGCGGAACGCGCCGAAAGCGCCTACAAGGTGGTGCTCAAGTTGGCCGAGAACGGGGTCGACTACAGCGTCGATGAAGACGCGACGGCGGCCCTGCGCGCCGCGGACGATTCATCGGAGTAGGCATGGCATTCGACGTCTGCATCGATATCGGCGGCACATTCCCCGACTGCGTGATCACCGAGAACCGCGGCGAGATGAAGATCTTCAAGTCGCCGACGACCCCGGGCCAGTTCGCGCACGGCGTCATGGACGTGCTCGATCTGGCGGCGGCGCATTACGGGCTCGATCCAAAGACATTCCTGGCGAAGGTGGATTCCATCGTCCACGGCACCACGGTCTCGACCAATGCCCTGGTGGAAGGACGGACCGCGCGGGTTGGACTGATCTGCAACAAGGGCCACCCGGACGTCCTGACCCTGCGGGAGGCACAGCCCAAGCGAACCTTCGAATGGCGCCTGGACTATCCCGATCCCTTCGTGCCGCGTCACCTGACCTTCGAAGTCGCGGGCCGCATCGATGCGGACGGCCGCGAGTACGAGCCGCTCAGCGACGCCGATGTCCGCGCCGCGATTGCGCACTTTCGAAACATGGATGTCGAGGCTGTCGCGGTCTGCCTGCTCTGGTCGATCGTCAACGGTGCGCATGAAGAGCGGGTCGGCGAGATCTTCCGGCAGGAGTGGCCGGAGCAGCCGGTAACCCTCAGCCACCGGCTCAACCCGATACCGCGCGAGTATCGGCGCATGATCTCGGCCGCGATCGACGCGTCGCTGCACCCGATCGTCGGTGCCTATGTGGGCGAGTTGCGCGACAGCCTGACGGAAGCCGGGTTCAGGAAGGAGCTTCTGCTGGCCAATTGCATCGGGGGCATGATGCCGCCCGACGAGATGCTCCGTAAGCCGATTTACAGCGTCATGTCGGGCCCTACGCTCGCGCCGATCGCGGCATCGCACCTGACCGCGGAAGAGGACGTTATCGTCATCGACATGGGTGGCACGACCTTCGATGTCTCGGCCATCCGCGCCGGACGGCTCGTCGTATCGCCCGAGGCGATGTTCGGTAACGACCGCCTTGGAATACCCAAGGTGGACGTGCGATCCATCGGGGCCGGCGGCGGCAGCATTGCCTGGGTCGACGTGGGCGGGCTGCTGCATGTCGGTCCGCAAAGCGCAGGCGCCATGCCGGGGCCGGCCTGTTACGGCAAGGGCGGCACCGAGCCCACGGTCACCGATGCGAACGTCATCTTAGGGATCATCGACCCCGACTATTATCTCGGCGGCCGGATCAGGCTCGACCGCGAGGCCGCGGAGCGGGCGGTGGGCACCGTCGCCGAGGCCCTCGGCATCGATCTCGTCGAAGCGGCCTATACAATTCACACCACGAGCAACCACCACATGATCGCGGCGATTGAGGACATTACGGTCAACGAGGGCATAAACCCGCGGGAAAGCTATCTTGTGGCGGGCGGCGGGGCGACGGCGTGCCATGTCGGCGAGTTGGTCCGTGAACTGGGGATCAGGAATTTCATGATCCCGAAACTGACGGCCGGATTGAGCGCGCTCGGCGGCCTCATCTCCGACATCAAGTGGGAGGAGACCGCGACACTGCACACCGATGCGGAGCGCTTCGTCGGCCGGGCCGTCAACGAACTGCTCGAACGGCTGCGCGAAGTCGGCAACGGTTTTCTGGCGCGCGCCGGGGTTCCCGCCGAACGGCGCCGTTTTGAGTATGCCTTCATGGGCCGCTATCAGTATCAATCCTGGGAAATCGAAGTGCCCTTCACCGTGACCGACGCCGGGATCGAGGAGAGCGATATCGAGACGCTGGTCGAGGGCTTCCATCAGACGCACGAGCGGGTCTACACGATCCGCATCGACGAAGATCTGGTGGAATTCACGACCTGGAAAGTGCGCGCGATCGGTGCACGGTGGGAGAGCGACGCGGTGGGCAAGGGCGCGGTGCCCGCTCAGGACGGCCCGCTTCCGGAGAAATCGCCGAGGCGGATTTATGTCCGGGAGCTGGGTGGGCTGGCCGAGCTTCCGGTCTACGATGGCGGTTCGCTCGGATCCGCGGCCGTGATCGACGGGCCGGCCGTCATCGAAGAGGAAACGACCACGGTGCTCCTGCTGCCGGGCATGACCGCGAAGACCGATGCGCAGGGCAATTATCGGGTGGAATTCTAGCCCGCATTTCTCACCAGGGTCGCGATCCGAGGCAAACAAGAGCCGGAAGTGGGATTCGCGGGATTTGAAGTGGGATCTCGCGGATTCAGGTCCGAAGCGGGATTAGGTGGTATTCAGCGGGTTTCGGAAGTGGGATAAGCGGGATTCGGTGGGTTGGGCGGGGAGCGTTCTCGAAAACGGAGTCGGTGACGGTGCGGACACTGCCCGGCGGCCGTTCGCGGAGAGATCGCCCGTTCATCCTGCCTGCCATGACCCGCTCTCCCGTGCGCTTCATGGCGCGATACTGGTGCAGGCGGCACGCGCCGTG
>JAKZYK010000240.1:0-6437 GCA_047514485.1 Gammaproteobacteria bacterium | reverse complement strand
AAGGCGAGTGCGCCGGGATCATCGGCGCCTATGTGGTGGTCAACAGCGCAGGATGGATTCTCACCGCGGGGCACCTGCTCGACATCGTGCGCGCGCAGCAGGACAGCGCCCGGCGCCATGCGGGGTATCCCCTCAGCGTGTGCCCTTGTTCACGGCACACCCGCAGATGGTCGAGCCAGAACTGCTGGCGCTCCGTGAGACGGGCCTTCGAGCGAGGAATCGCCTGCACCATCGCTGACACCCTCCGTGGAATCCTGGATGGTGCACCGTGGCACGGCGGACAACCCTACGGAATAACGCACTTCACAAGGCGCTTACTTTTGAAGCGCTGCCCATGTGTTTGCCCGTTCATTGCGTCCAACCCTCGCCGCGGCGCACCGTCCAGTCGTCGGGTACCTCGATGCTCTCGTCGGGGGCGTTGGTGACGAGGTAGACGCGGTCGGCACCCGCCCACACCTCCATGGTGGCGAGCGTTTCGATTTGGCGAGGCGCGAACGGCTTGGCGCCTTCGAGGCGCGGGCGCGCGTTCCACCCACCGATTTTCCCCGGCTGGGTGACAACGAGGAACTGCGAGCCGGGGTGGCTCGCTTCGATCGTCTCGAGCACCTTCGGTACGTCCTCCCAGACCTCGCGCATCGAGAACGATGCATCGACCGCGATGGCGATGCGCTGGGGCGGGCGCGTCTCCTCGTGCAGCGCGAGCGCGTGCACCGCGCCCGCGCAGATCGCCGCGTGCACGGCGAGCCACAGCATCAGCGTCTTCATGGCGACTCCTTCTTTCTGCGTTTACAGCTGTGCGTTCAGCAGTGCCCCGATGCTGTGGGCGACCCGTGCTTCGTTCGAGGCGAGGGCGGCGGCTTCGGCGAGTCCGGCCACTTCGGTGAGCTCGGTTCGATTGGCTCCCTTCCCGTAGGCGATGGTGTAGATGGGAATTTGCAACCCGCGGATCACTTCGCGCAGGTCTCCGAGATCGTGCCCATTGCCGCTCTCCCCGTCGCTCAACACGATCAGGCGTTGCTTGGCGTTGCTGTATGCGCCGGTGCGCGCTTCGCGCGCCATGCGAAGGCTCACCGCGATTGCGTCGTACATCGCGGTCCCACCGCCGTCGTCGAGCTCCTCGACTGCGGCGAGGAAGCGCCCCTTGTGCTGCAGATCGAAGCGCTTGGGTTGGAGCACGATGGTGACGCGGTCGCTGAACGTGACGACTCCGACGGCGGTGGTGGGCGAGATGAACTCGGCACCTGCGGTGAGTGCTGCGCGGACTTGTGCGATCGGTGCCCCGCCCATCGAACCGCTGACGTCGACCACGAACACGGCCAGGATGGGTTTCCCGGCGTCCTTCTTCTCCTTCCACAGCTTCTGCGCTCCGATGAGCGTTTCGCCGCTCGGGGTCGCGTAGGGTGCGGCGTAGTCGTTGTCTGCGTTGAATCCATAGCGTGTCGCCAGCGTTTGCGATTCCTCGCCGAGTGCGTGCTTTGCGAACATGCGCAGCACTTCTTTCGCTTCATTGCTCGCACCCGCCACCGCGTACAGCGGATTGTCGTGGCGCACACCGAAGGGAACGAATGTCCACTTGCCTTGCCGTTTTTCGTCGTTGACGAAGGTTTGGCGCTCCATCACGAATGCATCGAGTACGCCGCGTGCCTTGGGAGAGCCCACCGCGTCGCGCATCTGCATGGTGGTGAGCGCGATGAACGGGACGCCGACCTGGAAGGTCTCGAACGCGCTTCGAACGTCGGCATCGAGCATGCGCGCTTCGTCCCCTTCGGCGTAGCTCGCAAGGGTTGTTGCGAGGAAGTTCAGCCCGGTGCTTGATGCGTAGACGTTGGTGTACCCCATCGCGATCTCGCCGGCGGCGACCGATTCGATGATCTCCTTTACCCCGACCTCGCCCCTCGCCTTGGCGATCCGATCGGCCACCTCCCCTTTCATCACAACACCGGCGACGTTCCCGACCAGGCGTTCTGCGATCGGTTCCATGGCGGTTCCTTTCGCTTCGATCATTCGTACCCAGAGGGCGTTCGACGGCGAGTACCCGTCCGGGACGTAGCGCCCCGAGGCGATGTAGTCGTGGCAGGTGCCCGAGGCGATTTTCCGGATCCGGATCCCGGCACGTTTTCCCGCCGCAGTTTTTGCTGCCTTTGCGTTGAATCTTTCGGCAACTTCGTTGAGCCATCCGTCGGTCCCTTTCCCTGCCTTCTCGCTTGATGCGCAAATCTCGGCGACCGCCTTGGCGCGGACGCTGACCGTGAGCGGGTACTCCGAGATGGGTGGCAGCGTTCGGGCCGGATCGGCGCTTGCGCCGAGGTCGATGATCTTGATCCGCTGCACCGTCTCTTCGCTCCAGTTGCTGTCGCGCACGACGGCTTCGAGGCGTTTGGCGGCCTCGATCTCGCTGATGGGTTTCTTCGTTGTCAGGCCGCTTAGTCCGTCGGAGCATCCGGCGAGCGCGATCGCTGCGCTGACGATGATCGCGGTCGTCGCGATGCGTATTCCGTGGGAAGTCTTCATGGCTTGCTCTCTCGTGGCTCTGGGTGGGTGCTGCGGTCCGCCAGGGCGTTTACTGGCCGCGACGGTGGCTCGTGCGGTTTGCCAGCGCGCTTATTCGGCGCGTGCGCGTTCCATCCGCTCGATGCTTTCCTCGGCTTGTGCGCCGAGCACATCGAGATCGGTGATCGTCTGCGCCATCGCGGGCAGCGCGTCGCGCCGGTAGGCGGCGATGTCGTCGATAGCGGCGTTGATGTCGGCGAATGCGCCTTTGAGCGTCTCGATGTCGAGCGTTGCGCTCGCGGCTTGGCGGTGGATCTGCGCGCCTTGGGTTTTCAGCTGTGCGGCGGTGTTCGCAATCAGCGAGCCCGTCGTTGCGTTGAGCGCCGTGACGCGGTCGAGCACGAGCTTCTGGTTCGCCAGGGCGAGCGCAACGGTGACCGCGACCTGAAGGGCGCTCATCGTGACCTCGCGTGCGCGGTCGACGCCGCGCATCAGCTCGAGGTTGTTGCGGCGGATGATCTCGATGGCGAGCACGCCTTGCTGGTTCACCGCGAGCTGCTGCTGCAAATCCATTACCCGTTGGCGTAGCGGAAACACGAGTTCGGTCTCCACGAATGCGCGCACGTCGCTTTCGCCTTCGGCCAGCTCGCGCTCGAGGGCGTGGCTGAGCTTTGTATCGACCGCTTGGGCAAGGGCTGACTCGTGCGCAAGCGCGCGCGTGAGCGCGCGCATCGCCTTCTGATCTTCCTCGAGCGTCACGTTGTCGCGCGCGAGCTGGGCCCGGCCTTCGGCAAGCGATCGGTCGATCGCATCGATCACGGTCTGCGCGCTCTCGAACCTGGTGAAGTAGCGTTTGACCGGCGTTCCGACCCAGGGGAGCCTGCCCGCAAGGCGCGAGAACCACCCGGCCTCGAAGTCGAACTTGCCTGGGTCGAGTTCTTCGACCTGGTTCTTGAGCTCGACGAGCGCGTTCGCGACGCCGCCGCCATCGTCGCCCTTGGCGGCGAGCTCGCGGATCGGCTGCTGCAGCATCCGGCTCTGTGCGCTCGCAGCGCGCGCGGTGTCGCGCCCGAATGCCTCGATCTCTTTTCCTGCGTTCACCCGCGCATCGTCGCCGCCTGTTGCGGCGGCCAGCAGCGCGCGCGCCCTCTGGGCGGCGTCCGCCTCGGTGTCGGTGTTCTCGATGCGCGTGATGGCGCCGACTTCGGTCTTGATCGTCGCGACGTCGAGGGCGAGCGCCGTTCCCGGCGCGGCGGTGGTGTTCATCGTGGTGTCGTCTCCTGGTTCAGCGTGGGGGTTAGCGCGCCGCCGCGTAGCGCGCTGTGCGCTCGGCGAGGCGCGCAAGTTCGGCCATGGCGCTGTCGGCGTCGAGTGTCGCGCCGCCTGCGTTCATCTGCGTGTGCGCCATTGCTGTCGTGGTCGCGTCGAGCGCGCTCATGATCTGCTCGTTCTGCGCGGTCAGCGTGTCGATCTTCTCGTCGAGGCTCTTCGCGTGTCCCGCGCGCTCGGCGATTGCGGCGCGTTCGGTGTCGGTCTTCGCATCCTGCGCGCTCCGTGCTAGATAGGAGGTGTCGATCGCTTGGCGCGCCGTCGCGGCCACCTTGATCTCGTTCAGGTTGTCGAGTCCCGAGAGGTAGACCTGCTCGGCGGTGCGCAAGTAGCGGTGGAAGGTGAGTTCGCCCGCGTCGAGGCGCTCGAGCAGCACGGCGCGCAGCGTCGCCATCTTGTGCTCGATGAGGTTGAGCTGTTCGGCGCTCTTCACCCCCGCGGTCCCTATTAGTGCGTCCCTCAGCGTCGCCACCTTCTCGCGGTGGGCGCCGGTGCGCATCTCGTGGCGCTTGCGCAGGTGGTGAGCGTACGCCTTCGAGCGCATCGCCATTGCCACCCAGATTCCGAGCGAGAGCGCGCACACGGCGAGCCCGGCGGCGATTGCCGCCGCGGTCCACCCGTGGTGGTGTGCGATGGCGACTGCGCTCATCGCGCTCACCGCACTCGCGATTCGCGTCGGTGTGTACGACGCGAGCGCGCGGAGCGTCTGTCTCGGGGTGTCTATCACCGTCTCATCCCTCGTTTTCTCACGTTCTTCTCGTCATCTTTGCGCGAACCATTCCAGATCCTCCGCCGTCCTTTCCGAGGCTAATTTACGCGTTCGCCGAGGTGTGGCGGCGTTTGTTGGTGCCGCTTGTCCCGATCGCACGCTTCGGCGCTGCGGTCGATGTCGCATTTGTGTCCTCATGGTTCCCCGCCCTTGTGCCGGTCACCAGCGTGAGCGCGTCGAGCATGATCCAGCTCAGCTCTCGTACAACTCTCGCATTTGTGCTTACCTGTGCGCTGACATGCTTTCTTCAAAGGCTGGATTGCCCATGACGCGCTTCGACTTCACAGGCGCTTCGCGCCGAGCTCTCACTGAACCCGCAACGCTTGCTTTCATTGCCCAATCGGTTTCGCGGTTCGCCGCAGGGCTTGCTGCCCGGGTGGCGCCACCGGCCGACTCGGGTTCGTCCGCGCCCGCTTCCGATAGCTCTTCTGCCGGCCCCGCATCGGATCCGTCTCCTGGCTCTGATGGTACTGCCGCAGATGCCAACCCGAGTGGATCGGCCTCCGATGGCTCGAGTGCCGGCGCGGATTCAGCCGCCCCCCCGGGTCACCTCGGCGAATTCGCTGCGCAGCTCGATGCGGAGATCGACGGGTTTCACTCGGATTCGATCTCCGACGAGACGCTCGATGTGTTCGACGACGTTCTTTCCTCGGTCGAGGTCGCCGAGCGCGGTGAGTTTCTCGCCTGCGTGTCTGGGCGCCGTGCGGCGCGCCAGCTCTGGATCGGCGACGTCGTGCTGCGCGAACCCCTCGACCCGGCGTTCCTCGCGCGCTGTCGCGCCATCGCCGACCGTGAGCGCGGTGAAGGTCGGATCTTCGACTCCCTGGCGCTTGCCGCCGACGGCGTCCAGGTGGCCAATGCGTCTGGCGGCGGCGCTGATTCGCCGGCGCCGTGCGCCGCCGCACCGATGCCTGATCCGGCCTGGTTCCCCGATTCCGAGCTCGCGTCGGCCGAGGCCGATGTGACCAATATGCGCCGTGTGCTCGACACGGCTTTGCGCGACTTGGCTTCAGCCGAGCGGGGCCACTTTTCCGCTTACTTCATCCTTGCCGAGGCTCGCGACGACGTCGAGGCCTATCTCCTTGAGCCTGGCGACGATCTCTGCGACGACGACATCGAGGGGCTCGAGGCGGAGCACGACGATGCGCAGTGCTCGTCCGCTGCCATTGAGTGCACTGTGGCTGGGCCGCTCGCCGGCGCTGTACGGCCTGATCTTACTCCGGACGATCTCGCGGTGCTCGCGGCCGATTTTGAGGCCAACATCGCCGCGATGCGAGCTTGCGCACGCGGCGACGGTACCCGTGTGCTCCCCGATGGCACCGTCGTCGACCCCTTTGAGCAGCTCGTTTACGAGCGTGCCCTTGTGCTGCACCGTGAGCACGTCACTGTGGCCCGTCGGCGCGTGGCCGATTTGCTCGACGTGCGCACTGCGCTCGTTGAGCGCGGTATCGAGGCGGTTGTGGACGTCGCTCCTGAAGCGCCCGAGCCCATCGTGCCCGGTTATTCCGTTGCGGACCTTCATGAATCGGCAAGCCTCGCTCGCGCTGCGGCTTCGGTTCCCGATCCGGTGCCAGTGAATCGCGCGTTCGCGCCTGAGCGCGTCGCCGGGCTTCGCTCGCCGATGCAAAGGGCGGTGCAAAAGTAGACCACGGTAGCGGCGGGACGGTCCCGCTGCGGCGGAGCAAAACTCTGCCAGTCTGTGAACCCTTTTCCGGTCACGGGGAGGGTGGGGGGATTCATACCGTGGAGCTGTATCGCAAGGTCCGTCTGGCGTGCCGGGACGGGATGAGCGAGCGCGCGGCCGCGCGCCACTTCGGGGTCTCACGCCAGAGCGTGAGGAAGATGCTTC
>JAKZYK010000239.1:0-2885 GCA_047514485.1 Gammaproteobacteria bacterium | reverse complement strand
CACGGGAACCGTCAAGGCCGAAGGGATCGCCATCAAGGGCGAACGCATCGCCGCCGTCGGCGATGTCGAGTACACGGTCGGCGACAGGACCGAGGTGATCGACGCCGCCTCGGAGACCCGCCTCCAGGCCGAGCTCGGCATATAGATCGTGACTAGAGAGGGAAGTGATTGCAAGGCCATAGAGGAATGTCTTCCGGTGATTACTAAGGAAGGCTACCACCCCCGAGCTTTCCAGCTCTGCACCGATGTGATCACGCCAGACTGGATGCTGGAGCGCGGGCAGATGGACAACGCGATCCGCGTCGCCGTGCAGAACGGCCTGGACCCGATGACCGCGATCCAGATGTTCACCATCCAGCCGGCCGAGTTCTACCGGGTGAACCACGACATGGGCATGATCGCGGCGGGTCGCTACGCCGACATCGTGTTCGTCGAAACCCTCGAAGGCTTCGAAATCGACCGCGTGATGGCCAACGGCAAGCTCTGGGTCGAAGGCGGCAAGCTCGTCGCGCCGCTGGAGCACCCGCCCTACCCTGACTGGCTTTATGGCACCATGAACATCGATCGGGTGCTCGAACCCGCAGACTTTCGCATCGAGGCGCCGGACGGCGCAGGCGATACCGTGAAGGTCCAGTGCATCAACGCGCGGGACGGCTCCCTGGAGACGCCGGGGTCGGTCGAGACGCTTCGCGTCGTCGACGGTTTCGTCCAAGCGGACCCCGAGAACGGGATCAACAAGATCTGCATGATCGACCGGATCATGGGCACCGGCGAGGTGGGCGTCGCCTTCGTCAAGGGTTTCGGGATCAAGGAAGGCTGCATCGGCACCACCGCCAACGTCTTCAACCAGAACATCGTCCTGGTCGGCGCCTCCGACGAGGACATGGCGGCGGCGGCCAACGAGACCATCAAGATGGACGGCGGCTTCGTCGCGTTCCGCAACGGCTCGGTCGAGGCTTCGCTGCCGACCCCGCTAAACGGGCTCGCCTCCGACCTCCCGTTCGACGCGCTTTTCGAACGTCAATACAAGCTGATAGACGCTTGGTGTGACATGGGGTGCGAGCTTGAAACGCCGCAGATGAATCTCGAATTCGTCTCGCTCGTCACCATCCCCTACTACCGCATCAGCACGAAGGGCCTCGCCTACATGACCCAGGATCGCTTCGAGCTGGCGGAGCTCTTCGTCGACGAGGCGGCCTGAGGCGGCTGTGGCGCCAAGCACGGCGACGCAGGAGGCAGCAGGCGCTGACGGCCCGCTCCGGCTCGGCGTGGTCGGAGTCGGCCATTTCGGGCGTTACCACGCCGAAAAGATGGCCGCACTTGACGGTGCCCGCCTGGTCGCGGTCGCCGACACCGACCGGGCACGTGCCGCCGATGTGGCTACCCGGCTCGGGACCGAGGCCGCGCCCGATCACCGCGCGCTCATCGGCCGGGTCGATGCGGTCTCGGTCGCCGTGCCTGCCGCCGCACACTACGGCGTGGTGAAAGACCTCCTCGATGCCGGGATCCATGTGCTGGTCGAAAAACCTCTCACCAAGGCCGTGGACACCGCCCAAGCGCTCACGGCGCTGGCCGAGGCCAAGGGGCTGGTGCTTCAGGTCGGCCTGATCGAGCGCTTCTCGGACGCCTTCCGCACCGTCGCGCCGCGCATCACCCGGCCGGTTTATATCGAATCGGTTCGAATCGCGCCGTTCTCGCAGCGGGGCACGGACGTGAGCGTCGTCCTCGACCTCATGATCCACGATATCGACATCATCCTGGCGCTGGTCGATGCGCCGGTCGCCGACGTCGACGCCGTTGGCGCGCCCGTGTTCTCGGCGAACGAGGATATCGCCAACGCCAGGCTCAAGTTTGCCAACGGCTGCGTCGCCAACGTCACCGCGAGCCGGGTCAGCCTCAAGACGGAGCGCACGCTCCGCATCTTCCAGCCCGACGTCTACATCAAGGTGGACCACGGCGACCGCAGCGTCATGGTCGCTCGCAAGAAGGAGGACGCGGAGCCTGCGGGGCTCGACAGCGTGGCGCTGGAGCGCCTGAACTTTGAGCAGGGGGACCCGCTCCAGCGCGAGATCGAATCGTTCGCGCAAACGGTCAGGACGGGCGGGGTGCCGGTGGTGACCGGCGCCGACGGCGTGCGCTCACTAGAGGTCGCGCACCGCATCACCGCCAGCATCGCCGCGAACCGGGCGAACCTGGACCTCGACTGATTCCCGATTCCGTGGGAGCGGGTGCGCCTCGCGGCGCACCCGCGAGCTTCGTCTACTGTTGCCTACTCCGCGGCGTCGCGCGCGAGGCTCGCCACCGGCAGCGGCTCGTAGCCGACCACGGGCTTGGCCGGCGGCTGCTCGTAGGTGATCTTGCTGTGGCTCAGCCCGGCGTCCACCAGGCTTGCGGCCGTCTTGATCGCCCACGGGATCGGATCGATCACGGGAACGTCGTAGCCCCTGGCGAGCAGCCCCTGGCGCACGGCCTCGGCGCATCCCAGCATGCCGGTGCAACCGAAGATGATCGCATCGGCCCCGTCGTCCTCGACCGCGCGGACGGCCTCTTCGGCGAGCGCTGCCTTGGTGCGTTCGAGGTCCTGCTCCAGCTCCAGCACCGGGATCGAGACCGAACGGACCGAAGCGAGCTTCTCACGCACGCCGTAGATCTGTGCCTGATGCTCGAACTGCGGACGCAGGCGCTTGAGCACGGTCACGACGCTGAAGGTGTGCCCCAGCATCGAGGCTACGTGCATCGCCGCCTCGCACGGCCCGACCACAGGGATGGACACGCACTCGCGCCCCGGCAACATGCCGGGATCGCCCATGCAGTCGATCACCACCGCGTCGCAGCCGTCGCGCTCGGCCTCGACGATCTTGGCGATCGTCCCGGGTACGGCGAGG
>JAKZYK010000238.1:0-7106 GCA_047514485.1 Gammaproteobacteria bacterium | reverse complement strand
GTTTGCCGTGGCCTCGGGATTGGTGAAGCCGTGGAGCGCCCCATCGTAGGCGACGAACCGGTAGTCGACGCCAGCGTCCGCCATCTCCTGCTCGAAGCTCGCGATCTCCTTGCCGGAGACGAGCGCGTCGGCCGCTCCGTGACAGACGAGCACCCTCGCCATTACCTCGCCTTTCGCCGGCTTGTGGAACGAGCCAAGTGAGCCATGGAAGCTCACTACACCTTTCAGGTCCATGCCGATGCGGGCGCCGTGCAGGACCATCGCGCCGCCGAAGCAGTAGCCGATCGCGGCCATGCGGCCCGCATCGGCCGCCGGATGTCCGGCGAGCGTGTCGTAAGCGGCTTTGAGCCGGGCGGTGCCGTCGTCCATGTTCCCAAGCACGGCGTTCATCAACGCGCCCGCGCCTTCCGGGTCGGCAGCGGTTTGCCCGTCCCCGTACATGTCGGCGGCGAGCGCCGTGTAGCCGAGCTCCGCCAGCATGAGTGTCCGGCCGCGAATGTAGTCGTCGAGCCCCCACCACTCGTGCACCACGAGCACGCCGGGGCGCGGCGCATCCGCGGCGCCGTCGTACGCGACGTGGCCTTTGCACGTGGCGCCGCCCGCGGTGTACGTCACGTCTTCAGTCTTGATATGACCCATCGCCAGCTCCTTAATGATGGTCTGTCGTGAAATATCCTCAGCGTTCCGGCTTCGCTCATGCAGGTTCAAAGAGCAGGCGATTCACACTTCGACGAGGCCCTGATCGAGCTTGCCAAGAATTCGCGGGCCGCGCGCCGTCACCTCGATGGTTTCGCTCACCGCGACCGTGAACCGCCCGTAGTCGCGCAGCGTGATCGGCATGTGAAACACCATACCCGGCTCGATCACGACGTCCACGCCCCGATAAAGGCTCAGGATGTTCCCCTCGCCCCAGTCCGGCGCGAACGCGATGCCGATGCTGTAGCCCGAGCGCTTGCGATACGCATCGGTGCATCCGGCGGCGTCGATCACCGTCTGCACCGCGCCATGCACTTCGGCGCAAGTCCGGCCGGGACGCAGCCTCTCGACGCCTGCCGCGAAGGCCTCCCGGCACACGTCGTACCAATCGCGCGCCTTTTGGGGCACGCGGCCGACCGCCACGGTGCGGAACGAGGCGGCATGGTAACGGTGGCGGCACGCCGCGGTCTCGAGAACCACGATGTCGCCGTTGCGGATTCGCCTCCGCCGCCATGTCGCGTGCGGGAGGCCCGAGCGCGGTCCGGAGACCACGAACGGCTCCATGCCGACGTACTCCGAGCCCGCCTTGATCGCGGCATGCATGACCTCGGCCGCCACGTCGTTCTCCGTCGCTCCCGCACATACCGCCGCGAGACCCGCGCTCATGCCCGCGTCGTTCGCACGCGCCGCGGCACGGACCGCGGCAAGCTCGCGGGCGCTCTTCATCCGGCGCAGCGACTCGACCATCCCACTGCCGTCCTCGAGCCGCCCGAGCCCTGTCCGCAGCCGGTCGAACAGGTTCGCGGTGAGAAACCAGGCGTTGCGATCGATCGCGATACGCCGGTCCTTGAAGCCGCGGGCCGCGACGATCTCCGCCACAGCATCGCCGGGGTTCGCGTCGTCCGCGTAGCCGACGATGCGGGAGAGATACGTGTTTGCGCGCGCGTTGTACGTCTCCAGCCCGCGGAGCATCAGAAACGGCACGCCCTTCGCCGGCACCGCGAGGCACTGGAACGTGTAGTAGCCGGGGGTTTGCTGGCCACTCAGCCAGAAGATGTTCTCCGCCCCGCTCGTCAGATAGAGGTCGATGTCGGCTGCGGCGAGAGCGCGCTTGAGACTGCGCTGTCTCGCGTCGATTTCCTCTTTCGGGAACGCGGCGTCGCTGCCGCGTACCACGCCGTCCTCAGCTCGTCTCTTGGCCATTCCGTATTCTCCCTCCGCGCTTTCCCGCGCAAGCTCGGTCCCATGAGCATTGTTGCGCTTCGTCCTCCCTGGCGCCACTTCCACACCGTTTCCGGATGCTCGGCGTGATTTTCGACGACGGGCACGCAAAGAGAACGGCCGCTGCCACCGTGTTTCGTGCCGTTTCACATGCGGTGGCCGAAGGGGGAGAGGCTAGCATGCACGTCTGTGCGGATCGTTCCGCCACCCGGCCCTCGGCGCACGCTATAGTTGCAGTGTCGGTCCATTGACGCGGAGATGCCCCATGGACGCCGAGACGAGACTCAAGACCCGCCCACTGCTCAATCGGCCACGCCGTCTCCGGCACTCAGCGCGGCTCCGGGCGGCCGTGCGCGAGACGGTGCTCACCCCCGCCGATTTCATCTATCCACTGTTCATCGTCCACGGCGAGAATGTGCGCGATCCCATCCCGTCGATGCCGGGGATCTGCCAGCTCTCCGTCGACCAGGCGGTCGAGGAAGCGAGAAGGGCGGCGGCGGCAGGGATCTCCGCAGTGCTGCTCTTCGGCATCCCCGCGTCGAAGGATCCAATCGGCGAGGAGAACTTCGACGACGACGGCATCATCCAGCGCACGATCCGTGCCTTGAAAGACGCCCTGCCTGAGCTTCTTGTCGTCACCGACGTGTGCCTGTGCGAGTACACCGACCACGGCCACTGCGGCGTGCTGAACCGCGAGAACCCGGTGCTCCCCGCCGGCTACGTGTTGAACGACGAGACCCTCGACGTCCTCGCCTGCGTCTCGGTGAGCCACGCGCGGGCCGGCGCCGACATCGTCGCGCCGAGCGGAATGATCGACGGCATGGTCGCGAGCATCCGCGAGGGGCTCGACGAGTACGGATACGACCACATCCCGATCATGTCGTACGCCATCAAGTACGCCTCGGCGTTCTACGGGCCGTTCCGGGACGCCGCGCAGGGGGCACCGAAGTTCGGCGACCGGCGCACCCATCAGATGGACCCCGGAAACGTGCGCGAGGCGCTCAAGGAAGCCGCGCTCGACATCAAGGAAGGCGCCGACTTCCTGATGGTCAAGCCAGCCCTCGCCTACCTCGACGTCATCCGCCGGGTGCACGATGCGTACCCGGAGTTGCCGATGGTCGCGTACAACGTGAGCGGCGAGTACTCGATGGTGAAGGCGGCGGGCGAGCGCGGCTGGCTCGACGAACGCTCGATCACGCTCGAGAACCTCACCGCGATCAAACGTGCCGGCGCCGATATGATCATCACCTACCACGCGCTCGATGCGGCGGGGTGGCTTGAGGGTCAGCCGCTGGAGAGACCATCGTCACCGAAATGATCACCCCGTGAGTGTGAATCGGTCCCCAACCTCGGGCGGCTGAACGGTATTGCCGGTTCTCGGAGGCAGGGCCGGATCAGAAGCCGACGTTCCGGCCGCGGCATCCCGAGCCGCACCGGCATCCGCCGGACCCGGCGTAGACCGGGCTCAATCGGCGGCGGCCGTCCGCGCGTGTGCTCAGACCGTGCGCGTGCGGCACGGATAATGCCCGGCGACGCACCACCCTCTCCGGCGCTGTCGCTCAAGCCGCGCGCACGTAGTACAGATAGGTGTCGAAGTCGAACGGCTCTTCGATGCCGCTCTCCGGATGAAACAGCGACCGCGGCCGAGAGTCGAGCGGGCCCAGGTAGACGTGCAGCGCGCGGCAACGCTCGCCGGCTTCGGCGCTGATCGCGTGCACGGTGCGTTCCCGCAGCGCGATCACCTCCCCGGGACGAACGACGCGGCGGGTCGCGAGCCGTGCCCGGTTGCCGGTGCGCCGGTAGAACCGGTTCCGCTCACCGCCCTCGAACACGCCGATCACTGCACACATCGAGTGATCGTGCGGCGGCTGGAAGTGGCCGTGCTCGGTCTCGACGATGACCACCGTCGCCGCGTCGTCTTCGAACAAGGTCTGATCATGACCGAGCAGCAGCCCGCCGCCATGGCGGGCGTAGACCGAATCAAGTGGCGGCAGGGCGACGACCTCCGAGGCGAGTGCCCGTACGGCATCGCGTACCACCGCCCGCGTCGCAGTCACCGCGTCGCTCAGCGACGCCGCATCGCGGCACTCGCTGACGAACTGCCTGGTATCGAAGAGCGTAGCCATGGCGAGACGCCTCTGTCTGATCGGGGGGCGTACAGGATGCGAATTGGCGTGGACGGGAGCAAGCCCCTCGTCCCGAAGTTCCAGGGTCCATTTCACGTCGGCTGGCCCTCGCTCCCGCCGTGCACGCGCGAGTTCGTCTGCGCCGCGTGCACCTCAAGCGTGCGCCTTGTCGATTGCCGAGCGCTCCGACTCGCCCAACACCGTCCCCGAAGCTCCCGGTGTATACCTCTGAACCTCAGTCCCTCATATTGCTCGCCGGCAGGCGCCGGTCACGGGTGCGCGAGCACCCGTGACAGCCAGTTCGCGATGTCTCGTATCTCTTCCGCACACACCGAATGAGGCATTGGATAGGTATGGACCTCGACGATGTATCCGAGATCCGCCATCACCGCCCGGGAACGCTCCGAGAGCGAGAGCGCAATCACCGGGTCCTGGCTGCCGTGCGCGAGGAAGATTGGCACGTCGCGATTCGCTGCATGCGCCTGCGGCGCGAGCGACTCCGCGGCCGGCAGATAGGTCGAGAGGGCGAGGATGCCCGCGATGCGGAACGGGAAACGCAGCCCAGCATACAAAGCGATGGCGCCGCCCTGGGAGAACCCGGCGAGGACGATGCGCTGCGCGGAGATGCCGCGGGCGATCTGCTCGTCGACCAGCGCACGGGCGATCCCCGCCGACTCGCGCACGCCTTCCTCGTCCGCTCGGCGGTCGAGCTCGGGTCCCGCGATGTCATACCAGGCACGCATCGCCATCCCGCCGTTGATGGTGACGGGCCGCACCGGCGCGTGTGGGAATACGTACCGGGCGTCGCCGAGCCCCCCGCGGCCGAGCTCCGCGGCGACCGGTTCGAAATCATGTCCGTCGGCGCCGAGGCCATGGAGCCACACGACAGCGGCGGTCGCAGGCTTCGACGGCTCGATGACGACAGGTGGATCGAGCCTGGCGAGCGCCGCTGCGCTCATAGGCGGCTTTCTCGAGGCCGGCGCCGCGAGTCACGCTGCGTTCGGCCGGACCGGCCTCGGCCCGGGCCCGGCGGCCGTTCGTACCGGCGCCGCGCCGGAGGCTCCGGGTCGGCCATCAGCTCGGCGCTTGCCATCTCGGCCGGTATCGATTGGCCGATGAAGGCTTCGATTTCGGTGAGCGAGTAGCAGAAACGCTCGCACGAGAAGCTCACTGCATCACCTTTCGCGCCGCCGCGGGCGGTGCGGCCGACGCGATGAACGTAGTCCTCGGCGTCCTGCGGCAGGTCGTAGTTGAAGATGTGGCTCACGTTCGGGATATGCAGCCCGCGCGCCGCGACGTCGGTCGCGAGGAGAATCGGCAGCTCGCCGCGCGTGAACCGATCGAGCAGCGCGAGACGCTTGTTCTGGGGAACATCGCCGGTCAGCATGCCTGCGATGAGCCCGTTTCTGGCCAGCCAGGCATCGACCTTCTCCGCCTCGCGCTTGGTGTTGAAGAAAATGATCGTGCGGGTGACGTCCATCCGCCTGAGCAGCCCGATGAGGAGCGGGATCTTGTCCTTCTCGCCGACGTGATAGAGGCGCTGATTGACCGAGGCGACGGTGACGTGGTTCTCGGGGGTCGCGTTGACCATTGTCGGTGAGTTCATGTGCTCGTATGCCAGCTCGCTGACCCGCATCGAGAGCGTGGCCGAGAACAGGAGGTTGAGCCGTTCCTGCGGGGGCGGCATGCGTCTCAGCAGATAGCGGATGTCCTGGATGAATCCCAGGTCGAACATACGGTCCGCTTCGTCGAGCACCACGACCCGCACCGCGTTGAGGTGGAATATCTTCTGCTTGAAATAATCGATGAACCGTCCCGGGGTGCCGATGAGCACGTCGAGACCGGCGCGCAGCATCTCGCGCTGCGAGTCGTAGCCGGTCCCACCGAACACGACGCCGAATCGTAGCCCGGTATGCACACCGATCTGCTCGGCATCCTTGTGGATCTGGATCGCGAGCTCGCGGGTGGGCGCGAGCACGATGGCGCGAGGCTGCCCGCCTTCGGCCCCCGGATGACGCGGTTCACGAAGCAGGACATTCATGATCCCCACCAGAAACGCGGCGGTCTTTCCGGTGCCGGTCTGCGCCTGCCCTTCGACATCGCGGCCGGCGAGCACTGCCGGCAGCGACTGTGCCTGAATGAGAGTGCAGTATTCGAAGCCGGCATCCTCGATGCCGCGCAGAATCGACGGTTCGAGATCGAGGCTCGAGAATCTTACGTCGGTAAGCAGGCGCTCGGTCATCGACTCTTCACCGTGAAATGACCGGAATCGTGAGCATCCGGTGATGCATGACCTGCGTCACGGTCCGCTTGCATGTCCGTCGAGAGTAAATCCATCTGAGCGGCAATGATGATGTTCATTCGACTTTTCATAAATAACCTGTTGAGTTCCAGCCAGTTCTGTTTGACGGTGTAATTCAGGCAATCTAAACGACGGGAAAACGTCCCAGATCGAGCTTGAATTGCCGAATCGAATCCGATCACAATCGCTCTCGCCCGACATCTGGAGGCAAACGCAGTGAGCGACAAGATCGTTCATGTCACCGACGGAAGCTTTGAGGAAGATGTCCTCAAGGCCGAGGATCCCGTACTCGTCGACTACTGGGCCGAATGGTGTGGTCCGTGCAAAGCGATAGCACCGATTCTCGGTGAGATCGCGGAAGAATACGCAGGACGGCTCAAGATCGCAAAGCTGAACATCGACGAGAATCCATCCACTCCGCCGAAATACGGCATTCGGGGGATTCCGACGCTGATGCTCTTCAAGGAGGGCAACGTCGAAGCGACGAAGGTCGGCGCCCTCTCGAAGTCCCAGCTCTCGGCGTTCCTCGACAGCAACCTCTGAGCGCAGACACTTGCGGGCGCACCGGGGGCGGTGCGCCCGCAACGCCCGGTCAGAACCCGCTCGGAGCCGAGAACAACCAGCATATTTCGGGTGGACGGTGCCGGAGCACCGGGCTTGTAGTGCGCAGCGGCCTTCGGGTGCCGCCTTCGAAAAGCGAAGCTATCACGGTGCTCCGGCACCGTCCACTCGAAACGCCGGGGTCGTACTCCGTTCAGTGC
>JAKZYK010000237.1:0-7079 GCA_047514485.1 Gammaproteobacteria bacterium | reverse complement strand
GCCGCGCCGCAGCTCCCGCCCGAGTACCGCAATCTGCGCTACGGCGGGATGGCTCACCAGGCCGGGCTTGAAGACGAGGGGCCGGGCATTCCGTACCTCTACGAGAACGATGTCGGCGGCAAGGCGATGCCCGAACGCGAGCTGCAGGAGAACATGGCGTGGTGCCTCGAATGCTACGCCGGCAAGGAAGGCGCGCCGTACGGCGTGAAGCTTGAGGACGAGGTGCTGCTCACCAGGGACGGTGCGCTGCCGTTGATGACGTATCCATTCGAGGCGAAGTTGTTGTGATCCGAGTTGTCGTGATTCGGGGATGCCTCCGGCGGCGAAGCGGTTAGCGTCTCGCCCTCGCGTCGCTGACGTTCAGGGCATCTGCCAGATTGCCTCTTGCGGTGGTGCCGTCCTGTATTCACCCCCGCACCGCTTCGCTCCGTACAAGCGCGGTCACGAAGAGACGGACCTCGCCGGCGAACGGTCCGGCCGGGGAAGGGTGGAGCAGAAATACTCGGGAACGAGCTCGGCGAGGATACGTCTCAACGCCGATTCGTCGAACGCGTCGCAGGCATCGCGCAACTTTGCAAGCCGCGTGGCGAATTCGGCATGTTCAACGGGTCGACTGTGCGCGAGGAAAATCTTCTCGTGGCGGGTCGGACCGGACGACTCGGTGGCGTGAAACAACTCCTCGGAGAGCTTCTCGCCCGGCCTGGAACCAACGAACTCGATAGCAATGTCCCTGCCCGGAACCTTTCCAGCAAGACGGATCATCCGTTCGGCCAGATACAGGATCCGCACGGGCTCGCCCATGTCGAGCACGAACACCTCGCCGCCCTTCCCGAGGGTGGCCGATGCCATGATGAGCTGGCACGCCTCGGGAATCGTCATGAAGTAACGTTCCATTTCCCGGTCGGTCACCGTGACCGGACCGCCGGATGCGATCTGCTCGCGGAACAGCGGCACGACACTGCCGGTGGAGTCGAGCACGTTTCCGAATCGCACCGCGATGAATCGAGTCGACGGCGACGCATCATCGACAGCACGGCACACTATCTCCGCGAGCCGTTTGCTCGCACCCATCGCATTGACCGGATTCACCGCCTTGTCGCTCGAGACGAGCACGAAGCAGTCGGCGGTGTATTCTGCCGCCGCGTGCGCCACCGTCTGCGTGCCGAGGGTGTTCACCCGGACCGCCTCTCGCACCTGACTCTCGAGCATCGGCACCTGCTTGTACGCGGCTGCGTGAAATACGACGTCCGGACGAAAGCGTTCGAAGACGCGCTCTACGGCAACCGTGTCGCAGATGTCGGCGAGCACGATGGAGATTGCGAGAGTCGGGTATGCATCGCGCAGATCGAGCTCTGTTCGATGCAGGTTGAATTCGCTGTTATCCACGATGATGAGGCGAGAGGGTTCGAGGCGCGCGATCTGGCGGCAGAGCTCACCCCCGATCGATCCCCCGCCCCCGGTGACGAGGATCGTATGGGCGGTCAGCTCGTTCCGTATCATCGGCCAGTCCGACTGCACCGGCTTGCGGTCCAGCAGATCCTCGATGGCGATAGCCCGCAGCTCGCTGGGCGCGGCACGACCGGAGACGAGGTCCGCCAGATGCGGAATGGTTCGCATGGGCATATTCGAGCGCTCGCAGAGCTCTACGATCCTCCGCATCTGGGCCGTGCTCGCGGACGGAGTTGCGATGATGATGATGCCGGCACCCGTGTGCGCGGCGATCTCGGAGATCTGCTCGCAGTGGCCGAGAACTCGGAGACCGCGGACTTCGCGCCCCTTCTTGTCGGGATCGTCGTCGACAAAGCCGATCGGGCGATACCCATGGGACGGATCGCGCAGCAGAGCGCGTGCAAGCATCTCTCCTGCTCTTCCCGCTCCCAGGATGAGGGCATCCTTCGAGGCCGTACCGTGGGGCCGCCGATCCTTGAACCAGCGGTAGGCCAGCCGTGGCCCGCTCAGGAGGACGATGAGCAATCCCGCGAAGAGCGGGAATGAAGCACGAGGGATGTGCACCATGCGGGTCATGAGGAACGCGATGATCGCGCACAAAGACACTCCGACCACGACGGCCTGGAGGATCCGGACAAGATCGGGCATTGACGCGAACCGCCAAACGCCGCGGTACAGGCCGAAGTACAGGAAGGTCAGGCCCTGAACGATGGCCATCACGGGCAGGATGCGAAGCGCTTGGTCGAGGAACTCCGCCGGGATCGAATCGAGGTTGAATCGTAGCCAGAGCGCCCCCAGCCAGGCGACTGGAATCATCAAGAGGTCGTGTACGAAGGCGCCTCCTCGGCTGCGCAGTCGAATGGCCGCCCATGCGTTCTTCAAGTGCCCGCTCTCCGTTCGAGGCTCGTGATGCCGAGCATGAGAATGACGTACACCACCGCCCAGACCCACAACAACGCCGCCTGCTCGCCGGGCGAAAGCCAGAGTGCTGCCGCGGCGGCGCAGGCGCACGCGAACATCAGGCCGTATTCGCGAACGACGGTCTTTCGATGCCCCCATCCGAGCCGAACGAGGCGCTGGTAGAAGTGGCCGCGATGTGCGCGCCAGGGCCGTTCGCCCGCCACGATCCGTCGAACCAGCGTGACCGAAGCGTCAACGATGAACGGCGAAAAAACGAGAACGGAGATCCATAGCGGGACCGACGCAGAATTCCTGGCCGACAGCATCATGACCGCACAGAGGTATCCCAGGAGCGACGATCCAAGATCACCCATGAAAATCTTTGCCGGCGGAAAGTTGAACAGAAGGAATCCGACCGACGCTGCCGCTACTACCGAGCTCACGGCGACGAGTATGGCCGCGTCGCCGTGAGCGCAGAGCACCGCGAGAGTCGTGAAGCCGATCAGTGTCATCCCGCCCGCAAACCCGTCCATCCCATCCATGAAATTGTACAGATTCACGACCCACGCCACGAACAACACCGTGAATACCGCACCCATGGCCGCGCCGAGGTCCAGCACCGCGCCGGGGAGAACGATCCGTTCGCTCGACAGACCGGCAAGCACCACGCACACGGCCGCGGCGAGATGGAACACGATGCGTATCGCGGGAGAGACTCGCCGGACATCGTCGGCGAACGAAACCGAGATGATGATCAGTCCCCCGGAGAGAACCCAGCCATACCCGGGCCCGGGCGCTTCAATGAGCGCTACGATCACGAGCCCGGCCGCCACGCCGGCGAGTATCGCGATGCCGCCGGCGCGCGAAACAAGCCGATCGTGCAATGACCGCTCATTGGGGTGATCGACGAACCAGCGGCTCCACCCCCGCGCTACGATCCAGCCCGTGGACGCAGCCGCGACTGTGAAAGCAACCACAACGGCGAGCACAATCACTATTCACGTCTCCTTCAGCATTGATGACAACGGCTGGAGCACGATGACCAGCTCCGGATGGAAGGTCCATGATCCGGCGTTGAACTGATGGCAGACCCAGGGCGGCACGTAACGCATGATGCCGGACACTGACGACAAGTGGGACAGGAAGCCGTTCGCCGTCATTTTCGGCGCGACCAGCCTGGTGGGGCGATACCTTGTAAAACGCCTGGCCGACAGCGGATTCGATGGTTTGTGCCTCAGCCGCCGTGCGGAGCCGGTCCGGTATGAAACACCGCCGGGCTTTGTCTGGAAGACCGTCTCCGAAAGAGAAAGCTTGAGGGTGCCGGCCTCCACGACGTTCTTCTCCCTCGCCCCGCTCTCCGCGCTGCCGGCTCTTGTCGGACGCATCTCCGGCGGGGATCGATTGATCGCTTTGAGCACATCCAGCGTGCTTTTCAAGGCGGAGAGCTCCGATCCGGATGAACGAAACCTGGCGCAAGCGCTGAGACGGGCCGAGACGGAAGTTCAATCGCTCTGTCGGGACAGGGGGATCGCCTGGACGATCTTCCGGCCGACCCTGATCTACGATCCCGGGCACGATCGCAACGTCAGCGCGATCGCGACTTTCGGGCGGCGTTTCGGAGTCTTCCCGGTGGTCTGGCCCGGCACTGGACGCCGGCAGCCGATCCACGCCGATGACGTGGCGCTGGCCATGGCTGCCGCCGCGAGCGTTCCCGCCGCGCCGGGAGCGCTCTTCGATCTTCCCGGTGGCGACACATTGACCTATCGCGAGATGGTCTGCCGGATTTTCGAGTCGTCGGGAAGGCGCCCCATTCTGCTCTATCTGCCGCTTGGTCTCGCCCGGGCAGCGTTCTACGTCTGGCGAACCGTCACCGGTGCGAAGTACAGCGCAGCGAGCCTGGAGCGAATGAACATGGACCTCATCCTTGATCCGGCCCCGGCGCGGAAGGCCCTCGGGATCACCTGCCGGCCATTTCGGCCCAGGCTTCCCGAACCACCAACCCCACGGTCAACCTCCCACCCCCGATAGATGTGGAGAAAGCCTCAGTGGCTGAACGAACAAACCGTTTCCGGTTCCCGATCACCGTGATCGCGGTAGTTGGTCTCGGCGCGCTGGTTGCGCTCGCGGTCGGCGTCTCCCTGTACCTCGGGCTGTCGAGCGCGACCGAGAACACCCGCCGGCTCATGGCGTTGCGTTCGGAAACGCTCGTGGAGGCGCTGGAGCGCAGGATCGAATCGCAGCTTCAGCCGGTGGTGCATCAGGCGAGGTGGGTGGTGGATCAAATCGAACGCGGCAACGTGAAGCTCGACCACACGCAAGCGCTGGACACCTTCATTCGACAAAGTTGACGGGTCGACCGGTCTTCGCCGGCCACGAGTCTCGATCCTCGAACAGGGAATGATTGTCGGTTCGCGCGCGCCGTCGCCGGGCCAGTCGAATCAAGTTGTCGGGTGCGATCGCGGAGCAGCTCGTTTGATAGAAGCGCTGGTACCGGTGGATGAAACGCTCGATGTCGACGTTGTCCCCGAGCTCGAAGGCGTTGATGGCGCAGCGTTGCATGAACGAAAGCTGATCGGGCGCAACGTCTCCGGTGACCCGCAGCTCACCCCGATAGTGCAGGTACTCGCGGAGCCGCGCGGCGATGCTGAAGAAACGGCCGTCGGCCGAGTTCGGGATCTCGATGACGATCAAGGCGAAGCGCTCGATGTCGTCCGCCAAGCTCGTCGGTTCGCTGTCGATCACGAGACGGACCCCCAGCGACCGCCCGGTGCGTTCAACGTGCGCGACAAGGTTGCTGCGTTGCTCCAGCCAGCGGACGATGCTTACCGTGAAGTCCCGGCCGGCCGGCGCTTCGCCGCCGGCCAAGTGGTCCCATCCGTCTGTGCGCTCACTGCCGTCGACCACGAGCTTGGTCATGACCTGTCTCCGCCATAGACCTTCTCCCGGAAAGGAGTGACGCCGATGCGCTCCACCGCATCGGGGAACCCCTCATCGGGGCGGCGGTGTGCGAGATAGATGTCGAGGATCCCGGCGATGGTCCGGGCGACTTCGGCCTTGGGCACCGCGGGGCCGAGCCTGCGGCCGAGCCGGGTGCGCTCCTCGGCCGATCCGCCGATGGTGATCTGGTACCACTCCTCGCCTTTCTTGTCGACGCCGAGGATGCCGATGTGCCCGACATGGTGGTGACCGCAGGCGTTCATGCACCCGGAGATCTTGATCCGCACGTCGCCGAGATCGTGCAGATAGTCCACATCGTCGAACAGCTCGTTGATCTGTCTGGCGATGGAGATGGACTCGGCGTTGGCGAGGCCGCAGAAATCCAGGCCCGGGCAACAGATCATGTTGGTCAGGGTGCCGATGTTCGGGGTCGCCAGATCAAGGCCTGCAAGCTGCTCCCACAGCGCGTGCAGATCGTCGAGCGCGACATCGGCGAGCAGCAGGTTCTGATCGTGGCTGGTTCGTATCAGCCCGAAGCTGTAGCGGTCCGCCAGATGAGCGAGCCCCTGCATCTGCTCGGCGGTCATGTCGCCCGGCGGAGAGCCGGGTGCCTTGAGGGACACGAACACCGCGCGATAGCCGGGCTGCCGGTGGGCGGCGGTATTGAAGCGCGCCCACTTGGCGAACGCGGCGTGCGTTGCTTTGCTGGCCTCGAAGCTCTCGGTATCGACGAGCGGCCGGTAGGGTGGGGGCTTGAAGTGTGAGCGCAGCTCGTCGATCTCTCGGCGGTCGAGCGGTGCGACGTGCTGCCTGGTCACCAGCCACTCGGCCTCGACGCGCCGGCGAAACTCGTCGATGCCCAGCGCGTTGACCAGGATCTTGATACGGGCCTTGTACTTGTTGTCCCGGCGCCCTTCCAAGTTGTAGACCCGCATGACCGCCTGGAGGTACGAGAGGAGATCACGCCAGGGAAGAAATTCCCGCAGCACCTTGCCGATCACCGGCGTGCGTCCCATTCCGCCGCCGGCCAGCACCTCGAAGCCGAGCTGCCTGGCATCGTTCTCGATGAGCCGCAGGCCGATGTCGTGCGCTTCGATGACGGCGCGGTCGCGCAGCGCCCCGGTCACCGCGATCTTGAACTTGCGTGGCAGATAGGCGAACTCCGGGTGCAGGGTCGACCACTGGCGCAGCAGCTCGCAGTAAGGGCGGGGGTCGGCGATCTCGTCCGGAGCGACGCCGGCCAGATGATCGCAGGTGATGTTGCGTATGCAGTTGCCGCTGGTCTGGATAGCGTGCATGTCCACCGAGGCGAGGTCGGCAAGGATGTCCGGCACCCGTTCCAGCGCAGGCCAGTTGAACTGGATGTTCTGGCGGGTGGTGAAATGGCCGTAGTCGCGGTCATAGCGTGTGGCGATCGAGGCCAGCATCCGGAGCTGCTCCGAGGACAGGACGCCGTAGGGGATCGCGACCCTCAGCATGGGAGCGAACCGCTGGATGTAGAGCCCGTTCATGAGCCGCAGGGGCTTGAACGCTTCTTCGTCGATTTCCCCGGCGAGATAGCGTGCGGTCTGCTCGCGAAAATCGGCGACCCGCTCCTGGACGAGCTGCCGATCGAAGGTGTCGTACTGGTACATGGTCGTGTCTTCCTGTCGCTGAAATGAAAAAAGCCGCCACCCGGTATCCCGGATGGCGGCTTTCTGGTGTCGGGTTATGGCTGGATCAGGCCGGTTTCAGCGCGCAGTCCTCCCTGCAGAAAGTCCCCTCCGGGGATTCCGCATACAGATGCAACAGCA
>JAKZYK010000236.1:0-6013 GCA_047514485.1 Gammaproteobacteria bacterium | reverse complement strand
CGACGGCGTGGCCGCCGTTGTCGCGGACCACGCCCTTGGGCTGGCCGGTGGTGCCGGAGGTGTAGAGGATGTAGAGCGGATCGGTCGCCGCGACCGGCACGCAGTCGTGCGGCTCGGCGCTACGCATCGCCTCGGCCCAGTCGACGTCGCGCCCCTCCACGAGCTCGCACCGCGCGGTGTCGCGCTGGAGGATGACGCAGGCGCTCGGCTTGTGGGTGGCGAGCTCGATCGCGCCGTCGAGCAGCGGCTTGTACTCGATCACCCGGCCCGGCTCGATCCCGCACGACGCCGAGACGATCGCCACCGGTGTCGCATCGTCGATGCGTACCGCAAGCTCGTTCGCGGCGAAGCCGCCGAACACCACCGAGTGCACCGCTCCGAGTCTCGCGCACGCGAGCATCGCGATGATCGCCTCCGCGACCATCGGCATGTAGAGGATGACCCGATCGCCCTTGCCCACCCCGAGCCCGGCGAGCACTCCGGCGAACCGCGCGACCTCGTCGCGCAGCTCGCTGTAGGTATAGGTGCGCTTGGAGCCGGTGACGGGACTGTCGTAGATGAGGGCCGGCTGGTCGCCCCGCCCGGTCTCGACGTGGAGGTCGAGCGCGTTGTAGCAGGTATTGAGCTCCCCGCCCGTGAACCACCGGTAGCTCGGCGGGTTCGAGTCGTCCAGCACCCGGTCCCAGCGTTTCGTCCAGTGGATGGCCTCGGCCGCCTCGGCCCAGAAAGACTCCGGATCCGATAGCGATCGCGCGTGGACTTCTGCGAATCGACCTGACATGCGGCTGCCCTCCCTTCCCGATTCCTCAGTGGCCGTCCCGATACCGGCTGCGCGCAATCTGCAACGCGACGAGCCCCGTGCCCTTCCGGGCAATTCGCCGGATGCCGGTGAGGAGGTCCCAGCGGCCGGGCGCCGCCCCGGACCATCGCGCCTCGCCCGCTCACCCCCTGCGCCAAGGCCGACAGACACGTTATACAACACTTGCCGGAAGCCGTGCGCGGCGCACCGGCCGATACGCGTACCGAAGCAGGCAGCGACACGAGGGCCGGCAACGGCGGCGCGGCGCGAGGTGCCTCGCCGGTGTCTGCGCCCGGCTCCGGCACGGGGTCATCTCCGGCGGTGCAATGATGGATAATCGCGCGAATTTCGGACGCTGCATTGACCCG
Source organism: Gammaproteobacteria bacterium (assembly GCA_047514485.1). Classification (GTDB taxonomy): domain Bacteria; phylum Pseudomonadota; class Gammaproteobacteria; order HK1; family HK1; genus HK1. Next base: position 4,846 of record JAKZYK010000236.1, on the reverse strand, counting down.
CATCAAGCAACGGCAGGCGGCCCATCGCCGCCCGGGAGGCAGCGCGCCACGACGCCGAACGAGAGACAGCGCGCCACGATGCCGAACGAACGGCATCGCCACGCACGCTCCACCCCGGCGCAACACGGGACGACCCGGCGAACGCCGGGGAGCGCGGGAGCGAAGCCGGAGCGGAGCGCCCGCGACTTGCAGGAGTTTCCCACACCATGAGGACCCAGTGATGGACTACACATGCATCCGCACGGAAACGAGAAACGGCGTCGGCCTGGTCGTGCTCGACCGGCCCAAGGTGCTGAATGCGCTCAACCGGACGCTGATCGAGGAGCTCGGCGAAGCGCTCGCCGGCTTCGACGCCGACGACGCAATCGGCGCGATGGTCGTTACCGGCAACGAGAAGGCGTTCGCGGCCGGCGCCGACATCTCGGAGATGGTGGACAAGGATTCGATGGACATGTTCACCGCCCGCCATTTCGAGGGATGGGACCGGATCGAGAAGCTGCGCAAGCCCGTCATCGCCGCCGTCGCCGGCTATGCGCTCGGGGGCGGATGCGAGCTTGCAATGGCCTGCGACATCGTCATCGCCGCCGACAACGCCCGGTTCGGACAGCCCGAGATCAAGCTCGGGGTGCTCCCCGGACTCGGCGGAACCCAGCGCCTGCCGCGCATCGCCGGCAAGGCGAAGGCGATGGACATGTGCCTCACCGCGCGCATGATGGACGCGGAGGAGGCCGAGCGTAGCGGGCTTGCAAGCCGCGTGGTGCCGCTCGACCGCCTGCTCGACGAGGCGATGGAAGCCGCTGCGGTCATCGCCTCGATGTCGCGTCCCGCGGTGCTGATGATCAAGGAGGCCATCGACCGCGCCTACGAGACGACCCTCGAATCAGGACTCGACGCCGAGCGGGGACTGTTCAACATGTCGTTCTCCACCGCCGACAAGCACGAAGGGATGCGCGCGTTCATGGAGAAGCGGACCGCGCAATGGAAACATCGCTGACGGGCCGGACCCGACGGTGCGCACGGCGGACCGCACGTCGCCCCGAGCATTCGGGGAGCGAGCGTTTGACATGCGGATGGGCGGGGCTTAGATTGACCAGAATTCTAGTCTGACCCGATACCCGATGCTCATGAAGACGCTGCCCCTTTCCGAAGTCAAGGCGAAGCTCAGCCGGCTGATCGATGACGTGAACGGCCGGGACGAGGAGGTCGTGATCACCCGCAACGGTGTCCCGGCGGCGGTGCTCGTCAGCGCCGACGAGTACGGGTCGTGGCAGGAGACCCTGGCGGTGCGCGCCGACGCGGATCTGATGCGGGACATCCTGAACGGCCTGCGCGCGCTGAAAGAGAAACGCAGCAGGCTCTACACGCTCGAAGAGCTGTTCGACTAGCGTCCCGCGGCGGGATACGACCGCGTGTCGCCGCCACACCGCCTGAGAATTCCGCACGAGGTCGCGGCGCTCGTCCGCGGCCTCCATCCCGTGCTCCGGCGCAAGGTTCGAGCCGCGCTCCAGGTGATTCTCGACGATCCGTACGCCGGCAAGGCGCTCCGCAACGAGCTCCGGGGCCTTCGCAGCTACCGGGTCGGGCGCTTTCGGATCATCTACCGGCTCGGACTGGACCTGGAGCTGGTCGCGTTCGGCCCCCGCGACTCCATCTACGTGGAGACGTACAGACAGCTCCACGAGCCTCGCGAACGCTATCTGCGCACGGTGGAAGCATCGCTGACCGGTGGGGTGGGCACCTCGGTTGCGACCGCGGCCGAGGCCGTCATTCCTCGCCGAACTTCATTCCGTGGGTCGCCACCGGAAACCATGGCGGGAAGTGATCCAGCATCTTCGCGAGGTCGGCGAGCGCGCCGGCCTCGCCGGCAATGCGGGCACCGCCTCGCTCGAGTTCGCCGAGACCGATCTCCCCGAGAACGAATCGACCGAGCGTGGAGCGGGACAGCTCCACCGTCGCGTCGGCCTGCGGATCTGTGCCGTCGCGGTTGATCAGGACCGCGTTGGTCAGCTCCGAATGACAGGCCTCTCCGGTATCGCTCACATTCCAGTTGATGACGAACCCGGAACCGACCGCCTTCGAGCCGTTCAGCCTGACGCTCAGCGCGTTCAGGGCGAGCAGCACGCTCATGCCCTTGGTGACGTCGCGCAGGCTCCGGGGGTTCTTCGTGCCTGACGGCACCCCGTCGCGCAGCTCCTGCGCGGCGGACAGGTAGGCATTGCGCCACGTCGCATTCTCTGCCCCGTAGCCGAGCTGGGTATGGGCGGCCGCGGACAGCTCCCGCGCCTCACCGTGGTCCGGGAATGCCCAGATCACCAGGTCGAGAACGTGCACCACCCAGCGGTAGTTGCCCGCTTCATGGTCCTCCCGGGCTCTCGCGAGGACGGCATCCACCCCGCCCATGTACTCCAGCGTCTTCCTCGCCGTCTCCCGCGGGGGCAGCGGATCGAGGGTGGCCGGATTGCCGTCGTACCAGCCCAGATAGTAGGCGTAGATGCCGCGGACGTTGTGCTTGAGGGTGCCGTAGTAGCCGCGGAGATGCCAAAGGCGGGCCAGGGAGGGAGGAAATTCGATGACGTCCGCGATTTCCGACGGCACGTATCCGTGGCTCATCAGCCGCAACGTCTGGTCGTGCATGTACCGGATGCCGTCGCGCTGCTGCGCGAGAAAGGTCCTGACCTCCGACCGGCCGAACACCGGCCAGTTGTGCCCGCTCACCAGGATCTCCGTGTCCTCGTACTGCAGGGACCGCGCGACGGAGTCCGCCCACTGCATGGCGTCGCGTGGAAACGCGCCCCGAATCGTGTAGACGTTGTGCAGGCACATGTAGCAGTTGTCGGCGACGTGCAGCGTCCGGTGCTTCGGGATGTAGCAGTGCATCCCCGTGGGCGCTTCGCCCGGGGCGTACATGAACTCGAGGTCGATGCCGTCGATCGTCAGGCGCCCCCCTTGCGGGCCAATAATGTCGGTGGGCTCGATGAAGGTGATCTCGCCACCCTCGATCGCCTGGCCGAGACCGGTATCGACAATCCCGGTCGGGCCCGGTGCGAGGTTCTCGCCGTACATGTAGCTGTTGCGTGACGCCATGCCTTCGGCGGCCAGGCCCTGCTCCTTGAGCACCCACTCGGTAAAGCCGTCGGGGGCGATCACTCTGACCCTTCCGCTGCTCGCGTCCTCTTCGGAGATCACGCCCTTGACGCCGCCGAAGTGATCGGAATGGGTGTGCGAGTAGACGACCGCCACGATCGGCCGTTCCCCGACGTGCTCGTGGAGGAGGTTCAGCGCGTAGGCGGCGATCTCCACCGTGGTCAGAGGGTCGATGACGATGTATCCGGTGTCGCTCTCGACGAATGTAACGTTGGCCAGCGACTCGCCGCGGACCTGATAGACACCGTCGGTCACCTTGAACAGGCCGCGGTAGTTGTTGAGCAGCGCATGCCGCCAGAGGCTCGGATGCACCGTCTCCGGAGCGTCGCCGTGCAGGAAGTCCTCGAACGCCTCGTGGTGCCAGATCACGACGCCGTCGGCGTCGGTGATCGCCGGATCGTCCGGCCGGTGAATGAGTCCGCGGCTCGCGAACTCGAAATCCTGCCGGTTATCCCAATCGAACACCGGGTCGACGCAGGCGTCGCGATGCGCCCGCCGGGTATGGGCGGTCGGCCGCTCGGGCGCAGTCATGCCCCTGCCGGCTTGTATCCGACGAAATGGGTCGGCCGCAGAAAGCCCTGGTCGATGACGCGCTGCTTCAGGGTGCTGCTCTCGAGGCGATGCTTTGCCGTCTCCGCGCCGACCACATCGACCAGCTTCTCATAGTTGTCGCCGGCGAGGGTCGCCAGCTCCTTCCTTATTTCACTCCTGTACCACTCGTTCCGGTCCACGAGCCCTACTCGCTCGAATCCGGACCGTTGCAGCGCCCGGCGGGTCTCGTCGAGGGTTTCCATCCGGAAATCGAGGTGGACGAACTCGAGCCATTCCCGGGCAACGGACGTGCAGGTCTCTTCCCCGCCGCGCAGCCAGTCGCTGCCGACGAACACCCCGCCCGGTGCGAGGACCCGAAGGACCTCGGCGTAGCACGCCGCCTTGTCCGGGATGTGAACGATGGCGTCCTTGCTGAACACCATGTCATAGGAGCCGTCTTCGAACGGCAGGGGTCCGGGATCGACCAGCTGGAAGCGAACCCGTTCGTCGAGTCCGGCCGCCGCCGCCCGCTCGCGGGAATGCTCGATGAGATGCGGCTCGACATCCACGCCGAGCACGCTGTGCGCCCCGTACCGCTCGACCAGCGTGACGCTCGCGGCACCCAGGCCGCTGCCAATTTCCAGAACGTGCCGGGCACCGACCTCCACGCCGCGCAGCATTGCCGCGACCTCTTCCTCGCCGCCGGGTGAGAGGTGCCCGTCCCCCCACATCCACTGCAACGCGGCATTCACGCTCTCGGTGTACTGGGGTTTTCGTTCCGGCTGCGACATGCGGTCCTTCCTTGGTGGGTGGTCCGGGAATTGCCGTGCAAGGCGAGGGGTGCAATACCCGAATCATGCATTCCCGCTTCCGCGCATTCGTGTTCGGTCAATGCCTATGCATTGGGGTCCCGCCTCAGTCCGCCGCCTCATCGTACGCTTCGGGCGGCGGGCACGCGCAGGCGAGGTAGCGGTCGCCGTAGACGTTGTCGATGCGGGCAACGGGCGGCCAGTACTTGTCCTCGCGCGTGCCGGGCAACGGGTAGAAGGCCCGCTCCTTCGAGTAGGGCCGCTCCCAGTCCGGCGCGACGAGCAGGTCCGCGGTGTGCGGCGCATTGGCCAGGGCGCTGTCCTCGTACGCCACCGACCCCGCCTCGATTTCCGCGATCTCC
>JAKZYK010000235.1:0-14290 GCA_047514485.1 Gammaproteobacteria bacterium | reverse complement strand
GCCGAACGGCTCGGCGCCGCGCTGCGCAAGTCCGGGCTTCGCCTGGTCACTGCCGAATCCTGTACCGGGGGATGGATCGCGGAGGCGGTGACCGCGGTGCCGGGCAGCTCGGCGTGGTTCGACCGCGGCCTGGTCGCGTATTCGGACGAAGCGAAGCAGGAGATGCTGGGAGTTGCTGCGTCGCTCATCGAGAAGCACGGGGCGGTCAGCGAGCCGGTGGTCGCGGCGATGGCGCAGGGCGCGCGCGGGAAGTGTGCTGATCGAGCCACCGTCGCGGTCAGCGGCATCGCGGGTCCGGGGGGCGGGAACGCGGAGAAGCCGGTCGGGACGGTATGCCTTGCGCTGGCCGTCGCCGGGGACGCGCCCCGCGCCCGAACCGTGCGCTTCGACGGAGACCGCGCCGGGATTCGCCGTCAGGCCGTATGCGCGGCGATGTCCGATCTCATCGAGGCGCTCGAATCGAGATGAACGCCCGTGCCGGACGGCGGCTCCCCGCGCTTCGGGTCACCGGCCCGATGCGTCTCCAGCCCGTCGGCTCGGGGCATCCCCGGCACCCGCTGCGGCGTTGGTCCGATCCGCCGGCCCGCCGCATCCCCGGCTCCCCGCCGCGGCGTCGACCCGACCCGCCGGCCCGATGCATCCCCGGCTCGCCGCTACGGCGTTGACCCGGCCTGCCGGCCCGATGTGCTCCCGGCTCCCCGCCGCGGCGTTGACCCGGCCCGCCGGCCCGATGTGCTCCCGGCTGGCCGCCGCGGTGTCGATTCGGGCTGAAGGCGTACGGCGCCGGAGCCCGATTCGCCATGCCTTTCCGGCGCAGGTCGCTAGGTCAGCTCCGCGCGGCTGTGGGATACTTCGCGCCAGTCGTTGCAGTTTCGTCGGCATCAGGAGGTCCGGTATGGACGACCGCAGGAAGCAGGCATTGAGCTCGGCCCTCTCCCAAATCGAGCGTCAGTTCGGCAAGGGCGCGATCATGCGGATGGGAGACCAGAGCGCAGTCCGTGACATCGAGGTCGTCTCCACCGGATCGCTCGGGCTCGATCTGGCCCTCGGCGTCGGCGGACTGCCGCGCGGACGCGTGGTAGAAATCTACGGGCCGGAGTCCTCGGGCAAGACCACCCTCACCCTCGAAGTCATCGCCGAGATGCAGCGCAACGGCGGCACCGCTGCATTCATCGACGCCGAGCACGCGCTCGATCCGCAGTACGCGGAGAAGATCGGGGTCGACGTCGACGAGCTGCTCGTCTCCCAGCCGGACACCGGCGAGCAGGCGCTCGAGATCACGGACATGATCGTGCGTTCCGGCGCCGTCGGTGTCGTGGTCATCGACTCCGTCGCCGCGCTGACCCCGAAGGCGGAGCTTGAGGGTGAGATGGGCGATACGCATGTCGGGCTCCAAGCACGCCTGATGAGCCAAGCCCTTCGCAAGCTCACCGCCAACATCAAGCGTTCGAATACCCTCGTCATCTTCATCAATCAGATTCGGATGAAGATCGGGGTGATGTTCGGGAGCCCGGAGACGACCACCGGCGGCAACGCGCTGAAGTTCTACTCCTCGGTCCGGCTCGACATTCGCCGCATCGGCGCCATCAAGAGGCGCGACGAGGTCGTCGGCAACGAGACGCGTGTCAAGGTGGTCAAGAACAAGGTCGCGCCGCCGTTCAAGCAGGTCGAGTTCGACATCCTCTACAGCGAGGGGATCTCGCGTGAAGGGGAGTTCATCGATCTCGGCGTCAAGCACGGCATCGTCGACAAGTCTGGCGCATGGTACAGCTACAACGGCGATCGTATCGGCCAGGGCCGGGACAACGTGCGCGAGTTTCTCAAGGAGAACAAAGGCGTCGCGCGCGAGCTTGACACCGCGCTGCGAGACATGCTCCTGCCCAAGCGAAGCGGCCCCGCGGAGAAGGCCGAGGCCGAGGAGGCGGTCGAAGCCTGATCGGCGATTCTGATTCGGAGCTCCGGGCGCGGGCCCTCAAGCTGCTCGCGCGCCGCGAGCATGCGCGCCGTGAACTCGCGTTCAAGCTCGCTGCGCGCGGCGCGGACGAGGACGCGGTCGAGCGCGTGCTTGATGCGCTCGAAACGCAAGGGCTCCTGAGCGAGGAGCGATTCACCGAACAGTACGTCGGCTCGCGCCTCGGCCGCGGCCATGGCCCGCGGCGCATCCGCGAGGAGCTTCGCCGACGCGGCGTCGACGACGCGGCGGCCAGGGAGGCTGTCGGAGAGGACGACGAGTTCTGGTCCGAACAAGCGTCGCAGGCACGGTTCAAGCGATTCGGGGAGGCCGCGCCCGTCGACTACCGCGAGTGGGCCCGCCAGGCCCGCTTCCTGGAAAGGCGCGGATTCACGACGGAACAGATACGATTGGCGCTCGGATCGCCTCCGATGCGGTGACGCCATGGATTCACGAGCAGTCATTTCATGAAAAGCAACGAACTTAGACGGACCTTTCTCGAATACTTCCGCGACCGTGGCCACGAGGTCGTCCCGAGCAGCCCGCTGGTGCCCGGCAACGATCCGACTCTGCTGTTCACCAACGCGGGCATGGTCCAGTTCAAGGATGTCTTCCTCGGCACCGACCGGCGCGCGTACGCGCGAGCGACCACCGCGCAGCGCTGCGTACGCGCCGGCGGCAAGCACAACGATCTCGAGAACGTCGGCTACACCGCGCGCCACCACACCTTCTTCGAGATGCTCGGCAACTTCAGCTTCGGCGACTACTTCAAACGCGACGCAATCCGCTATTGCTGGGAGTTCCTGACCGGCGTGCTCGGGCTGCAGCCGGAGAAGCTCTGGGTGACGGTGTACGAACACGACGACGACGCGGCCCGGATCTGGTTCGACGACATCGGGATCGATCAGACCCGATTCTCCCGCTGCGGCGAGAAGGACAACTTCTGGGCGATGGGCGATACCGGGCCCTGCGGCCCGTGCTCGGAGGTGTTCTACGACCACGGGTCCGAGGTGCCGGGCGGGCCGCCGGGAAGTCCCGACGAGGACGGCGACCGCTACATCGAGCTGTGGAACCTCGTGTTCATGCAGTTCAACCGCGACGCCCACGGCAACGTGGAGCCGCTGCCCAAGCCTTCCGTCGACACCGGTCTCGGGCTCGAGCGTACCGCCGCGGTGCTCCAGGGGGTGCACAGCAACTACGAGACCGACCTCTTCGTGAACCTGATCGGCGCGGCGGCGGAGATCACCCGAGCCGGAGGCGCCGGAGACGCATCCCCCGGCGACAAGTCACTGCGTGTAATCGCCGACCACGTGCGCTCGTGTGCGTTCCTCGTCACCGACGGTGTCGTGCCGTCGAACGAGGGCCGCGGCTATGTATTGAGGCGCATCGTGCGTCGCGCAATCCGCCACGGACATCGGTTGGGGGTGCGCGATCCGTTCTTCTGGCGCATGGTCGCGGCGCTCGACGCCGAGATGGGCGATGCGTATCCCGAGCTGCACCGGCGTCGCGCGCAGGTCGAGCGAGTCCTGCTCCAGGAAGAAGAGCAGTTCGCCAGGACCCTCGACCAGGGGATGCGTATTCTCGAGGACACCATCGGCAGGCTCGAGGACAATGTGATCCCCGGCGAGACGGTGTTCAAGCTCTACGACACTTACGGATTCCCCGCAGACCTGACTGCGGATATTGCGCGCGAGCGCTTGCTGGCCGTCGATCTGGCGGCGTTCGAGCGTGCGATGGATGGGCAGCGCGCCCGCGCCCGCGCTTCGAGCCGGTTCAAGACGGACGGCGACGCCGCGATCGATGTCGGCGGTGCGTCCACCTTCATCGGCTACGACCGCCTCGACGGCAAGGCGACGGTGACCGCCCTCCTGTGCGACGGTAAGGACGTGCAACGGCTCGAGCCGGAGGAAGAGGGTTGGGTGGTGCTCGATGAGACACCGTTCTACGCCGAATCCGGGGGGCAGGTGGGGGATCGCGGGCGGCTCGTGGCCAGCGGGATCGGCTTCGAGGTCACCGATACGCAACGCCATGGCGATGCCGTTGTACACGTCGGGGTGGTCACGGACGGCGCCTTGTCGACCGGTGCCGTCGTCGGGGCGCGGGTGGACGCCAAGGCGCGCCGCGCGACCGCACGCAACCACTCTGCGACCCACTTGCTGCATGCGGCGCTGCGCTCGGTGCTCGGCGAACATGTCCAGCAGAAGGGCTCCTTGGTCGCGCCGGATCGCCTCCGGTTCGACTTCTCCCACTACGAGCCGGTCACCCGGGGCGACATCCGGCGCATCGAGGCGATGGTCTCGTCCTGGATCCTCGACAACGACGAGGCCCGCACCGAGGTCATGCCGCTCGAAGACGCCAAACGCAGCGGCGCCATCGCGCTCTTCGACGAGAAGTACGACGATCCGGTAAGAGTGCTCTCGCTTGGCGACTACTCGGTGGAGCTCTGCGGTGGAACCCATGTCTCGCGCACCGGCGACGTCGGCCTGTTCAAGATCGTCTCCGAGGGCGGCATCGCGGCAGGGGTGCGCAGAATCGTCGCGCTCACTGGCAAAGGGGCGCTCTCGTGGGTGCATTCGATGGAAGATCGGATCGAGCGGATTGTGCTCAGCATGAAGGCCGACACGGAGACTGTGGCGGATCGGGTCGAGGCGATGCTCGCGCGCAGCCGCGAGCTGGAGCGGGACCTCGATCGCCTGAAGGCCCGGGTCGCGGCGTCGCACGGTGACGATCTCGCCGCGCAGGCGGTCGATATCGGCGGGCTCAAGGTGCTCGCCGCGAAGATCGACGGCGCGGATCCGAAGGCGCTGCGCGAGACCGTCGATCGGCTCAAGAGCAGGCTCGGGTCCGCGGCGGTGGTGCTCGCGACGGTCAACGCAGGGAAGGTCGTATTGGTCGCCGGGGTGACGAAGGACTGCACCGATCGCATCGAGGCGGGCATGCTTGCGAACCACGTCGCGCGTCAGGTCGGCGGGCGTGGGGGCGGGCGCCCGGAACTCGCGCAAGCCGGCGGCAACGATCCGTCCCGGGTGGATCAGGCGATCCGCTCCGTCCAGGGATGGGTGCGCGAGCAGCTAGCGAGCGGCGGCGCTTGATCATGAGGCGCTCTTCGCGGGCTTTGTCGTGAAATCATCGCTGGATCTCCGGCGCCGCGGTATCGTCCGCGTGCTTGATGTCCGTCCCCGACGTTCGCCGCCCGATTCGTCCCGGCCATGGCTCTGATCGTTCAGAAGTTCGGGGGCACATCGGTCGGGAGCCTCGAGCGGATCGCGCATGTTGCCGCGAAAGTCAGGAGCGCTCGCGAGGGGGGCGACGATGTCGTCGTCGTCGTTTCCGCGATGAGCGGCGAGACGGACCGCCTGCTCGATCTCGCGCACAACATTCAGGAGCGCCCCGATCCCCGCGAGCTCGACGTTCTGCTCTCCACCGGCGAGCAGGTGACCATCGCGCTGCTCGCGATGACGTTGCAGGCAAACGGCTGCGCCGCGCGTTCGTACACCGGCCATCAGGTCCACATCCGCACCGACAGCGCCCACAACAAGGCGCGCATCGTCCACATCGAGGACCAGCGCATCCGCGCGGACCTCGATGCGGGGAGAGTGGTCGTCGTCGCCGGCTTCCAGGGCGTGGACGAGGACGGCAACATCACCACCCTCGGTCGCGGCGGCTCCGATACCACCGCGGTCGCGCTCGCCGCCGCCCTCGGCGCCGGCGAGTGCCGGATCCATACCGATGTCGACGGCGTCTACACCACCGATCCGCGGGTGGTGCCGGAGGCGCGGCGCCTCGAAGTCCTCACCTTCGAAGAAATGCTCGAGCTCGCGAGCCTCGGTGCGAAGGTGCTGCAGATCCGATCCGTGGAGTTCGCGAGCAAGTACGGCGTGCCGTTGCGTGTACTGTCGTCGTTCGAAGACGGCCCCGGCACTCTCATCGGTCCCGATATCGAGGACAACCCCATGGAGCAGCCCCTCATTTCCGGTATCGCGTTCAATCGCGACGAGGCCAAGGTCACCGTCCTGGGCGTGCAGGACCGTCCCGGCATCGCCTTCTCGATCCTTGGCCCGGTTGCGGCCGAGAACATCGAGGTCGACATGATCCTGCAGAACACCGGCGCGGACGGAACCACCGACTTCACCTTTACCGTGCACCGCAACGACTTCGCACGGACGTTGCAGATCGTGAGAGAGCGCGCGTCGCAGTGGGGGGCGGATAAAGTGACCGGTGACGATCGAATCGTTAAGATCTCGCTCGTCGGCGTCGGCATGCGCTCCCATGCAGGTATCGCCAGCCGGATGTTTCAAGCGCTTGCCGCGGAGAACATCAACATTCAGATGATCTCGACTTCGGAGATCAAGATCTCGGTGGTCGTTGACGAGAAGTATCTGGAGCTTGGAGTGAGGGCGCTGCACACCGGGTTCGGTCTCGATGAGAGCGTAGTCTCGGCAGAGCGGTCTCAACGGGCAGACGGGCTCGGTCACCCGATGTCCTGAGTCGCGGGATGGCGATTCCGGCCCGGTCGTACGGGCGGATCGAGACTGCACAGCCATCATGACGCTCGATACGAGCAGCACGGTCACAAGGACGCTGCCGGAGGCGGATCCCGCACCGCGGCGACCGAGGAGGACACGATGCTCATCCTCACCAGGAGAGTCGGCGAATCGCTGATGATCGGCGACAACGTCACGGTGACGGTACTCGGGGTGAAAGGGAATCAGGTGCGGATCGGAATCGACGCACCCAAGGAGGTGGCGGTTCACCGCCAGGAGATCTACGAGCGGATTCAGGATCAGAAAACGGAGCAACTGGACGGACAGACAAGGAACGGCCCCACCGTTGCGTGTTGACGGCGGGGCCGCCGCGGCGCCCGATCCCCTTGGCAAGCAGGGATGCGCGATCCGCGAAGATGTTTTTTGCGGGCGATCACTCCTTTCGGTATTCTTCGTCTCTCCCGGAGAGGTGGCCGAGCGGCTGAAGGCGCTCCCCTGCTAAGGGAGTATGGGTTAAAAGCCCATCGAGGGTTCGAATCCCTCCCTCTCCGCCAAGCAATTATCGCAAGTATTTGATTCTGCTAGGAAATTATGAGATGTCGGGAGTCGAGTGTGTCACAATTTGTGACATGCTGCATGAGACCGGTTGCGATTGATAGCGACACCGCGCCGCCGGGAAACCGGATCATCTGCGCCGGTTTCCGCGTCAGTACTCGCCGAGCTCGCGGTCGAGCCGTCGCCGTTCTTCCCGTTCTTCGACCGCACGCCGGCACTCGCACGCGTGTCGTTCTTCGGCGGACACCGCGTCACGTCGCGGCTTGCTCGACGGGCGGCTGAGGCTGGCGAGCGGCTTGGGTTTCGGCCGCTGGTGGTGCGGGTTCCCATGCTGCTGGACGCGGCGGTAATGCAGCCGGCACATCCCCCGAGAGCCGTCCGCTCGCCGCTCGCAGCCGTCGATCGCGCACTGTGGTCTCGGTTTCGGCACGCGCGGATGTCGCGGCGGGAGCGCTCCGGCCCGTGCGGCGCGCGCGTAGCAGGCGCTGCAGAGTCCTCGACGCAGCGGGCGGCCGCGGTCGCAGCCCTCGACGCTGCACACCCTCGGCAGCCGCTCGCCGTCGGTCAACCGCTCGCCAGCCGCGAGGCGGTCACGATGCAGGGCGCATAGCGCAGACCATCGCGGCGTCGAGCCGCCGCAGCCCTCGATCGCGCACTCAGTAGACCCTTGCACCATCGACCGCTCGCGGCAGGTCCTCGCCCGCGGCCCGTCGTTTGTCCCGCCTCATGTACGCCGCCAAGCGGGACCGCCCCATGGCCACGGCCGCATCCTCGACTCGCCCGCCAGCGGCGACGAAGCGATCGAGCATCGCGTCTTCGGCCTCTGACCATGAGCGCTTTGGCGGCCCGATTCCGAGCCGATGCCGCGCGCACGCTACGGACTGCACCGATCGGCCAAGCTCACGCGCGACCGCCGCGAGCTCGCCGCGCGGGATGTTGCGGATGCGGTCGACTTCCCAATTTTCCCAGGGCTTCCGCATCATTCGGCCCCGAGCAGACCGGCGGTCACCAGCGCCTCGTTGACCGCGACGCCACCGGCGACTAATTTTTGGAATGCAGCGGATCTTCCGGCCAGGTCATGAGCCCAGAGCGCCGACAGGTCGAACGTGACCCGCGTCTCTAGCTTCGTCTCGACCTCCTGACCGACGATCGCGAGCAACGGTTCGACGGAGCCCATGATGAAGCGGCGCCACGCCTCACGCTGGCTCGTACCGTCGGCATCGGTAACGAGTGATACCGGCACACCGCACGCACTCAAAACGGCCATGCTGGCGTCCGTGCGCAGCGACACGGACGAATCCGGGACGGCCGCTCCGAAACGCTGGGGTCGGTAGTCTGATTGCGGCGCGGCCGCTTTGCCCTCGCCCCAGCCGGCCGATGTCGTTTCGGTGAGAATGGATCGCCCGCGAGCGCCGGCCAGATCTGCCTTGAATCCTGCAAGCGGATCATCGTCGCCGCCGTCGCCGCCATCGGACGGGACAGGGATGATGTGACCCACCGGCCCGCCCGCTTCCTCGCCGAGCCTCGTCTCCAGGGCGCCGGCGAGGGTTCCGGTGCGGTGCGCCCAATGCAGCGGACCTTGCCCGAACCACGGCCGCGAGCTGTCCACGCTGTACCGCGTGTGCAGCATGCTCGCCGCCGGTACCCATTCGTGCCGCGAATCCGTCGGCCCGTACAGGGTCGCGTTGTAGGTCCAGGTCATCGGGTCCGGCCCGTTCCCGTGCGCGTACGCGAAGCCGCAAGGTTCCAGGACGATCCGCCCGCCCCGAATGTAAACGCGATGGAAATCCTCGCCGCGCCGAATCAGATTCCGGGCGATTAGCGCCAGCACGGCCGGCGCGAGCGCCGGCCGCACGTCGGCAGGTGTCAGGGTCGCGGCGGCGAACGCGCGCGAGTACAGCGCAACAGCGGCCTCCAGGGCGGCGATCGCGCTGGCGTCACCAACGGCTTGCCCGACCGCTTGCGACTCCAGGACGCTAATCAGCGCGTCCGTGTAGGGGGCGGATGCACGCTTTTCGGGCGAATGTGCAGCATTTTTGCGAGAAAATGGCCACATTGTCACGTTTCTCGGAACAGCGTCGCGCGCGTGAACGAGCGCCACGTCCTGGACTCCTCGACCACGAATACCGCGCCGTCGACGATCACCTTGTCGGCACCCGCCGCCTCGAATGCAGCCGCCAGCGCGTGCCGGTCGGCGATCTCGAATCCAGCGAACAACGTCAACGGGTCGCCGCGGAAGGTGAGCGGATCGCCGGAGTAGAGGACCGTCGCGACCGCCGTCGAGATGCGTTCCCGGCGCGGCAACACGTAGCACTTTAAGCGATGTACGAGCTGGTCGCCGCCGGCGAGCTCCGCATCCGTGAGGGCAAGCGGTTGAATGCTGGCCCGCAACGAAACATCGAGCGACTGCCCGGGCACCCATTCGCCGAAACCGTCGCGCATCCCAGGCAGCGAGCGCCGACGGACGATGGTGTCGGGGAATCGTCGCGCCGCAAGTCTCATGGCGCCACCACCCCGGCCCGGCGGACTTTCCATGGCGACAAGAGCGCCATCGCGCCCGATGCCCGGAGAGCCCCGGTCGCCGATGGCGTGAAGGTCGTCGAGATTTCGCCCTCGCTCTCGCTGCGCGCGCCGTACGATGGCGCCTCGCGAAGCCAGCCGGCGGTGCGGATGACGGCTTCGCACTTGATGGGCTGCGGCGCATCCGGCGCGTACCGCTCGACAAGCGCGGCGACGGTCGCGCCCAGGCGCACGGTCACGGTGTCGTCGGCCTCGCCGAGAGCCGCGCCAAGCTCCAGGATCGCCGCCGCAAGGCTCGCGACCGCCGTGCGTGCTGGCCACGGACTCAGTGCCACCGCCGCCTCCTTCGCGCCGGCGCCGGCGCCGCCCGATCACCGTCGTATTCGATCTTCGGGGTCGGCCAGCCTTTCTTTGTGTCGGTGCTTCCGACGATGAACGCGCGAAGGTGCGGGCGCGAGTACGTGCGGCCGTCCGGTCCGTCGACGAATTCGGACCGGTCCGGATCGACAAACGGGCGGATGATCACGCCTGCTGCTTCGTGCGCGGCGATCACTTCGTCGCCGATCGCGCCGGCCGGCAGATCTACCTCGATTTCGAGTCCGGCATCGGTCGACGTGGCGCGGAGCGTGCCCCGCGATGCGCTCGCCAGTGGGCGGCGATAGTTTCCGGCCACTACCAGGATGTCGCGCTCGATTCCCCCGATCAGATCAGCCATTGCTTCGCCGGCCATTTTCGAGAATCGAGCCTCGGGAATGCACGAACCGCCGCTCCCCGGCCCGAGTTGCGCGATGCACTCGCACGCCAGGAATTCGTCGTACGGCACACTCGATCGCATCGTCCGGCCGGAGCGTGCCCGGACCTCTGCCTTGCTCGCCGGATACGCTCCCCGATCCACCAGCGCCAGGCCGGTGAGATCGGCCCGCTCGACCACGCGAACACCTGCTCCTCGGCGTTCGGACTGCGCCTTGAATTCTATGCTGAAGCCGTTGAGCGCGCCCCGGCGCACCAGCGCGAGCGCCGCCGAGCCTTCGGGCAGATCGGCCCGCACGTCGAGCGAGCGCGCCGAGTCGGTCAGTAGCGCCGCCTCGGTGACTATCAGCCGCGGATCGTGCTGCAGGTTGATCGGGATGGTGCGAACCGCACCGAACGCGCCCGGCTCGAATCGCTCCCGAAAATCGCCCATGTCGGCCGTGTCGCCGTACACGAGGGCGCGGCCGGAGAGGGTCCGGCCGGCGACTCGGAAGCTCAGCCCTTCGCGGTGCTCGACCACGAATCACGCAACCTGGAATGCAACCTGCGCGTATGCGTCCGGCTGGACGATGATCACGTCGCCGAGCAAAACGTGCATCGTGAAGTAGCGTTCCGCTTGCGCGCTCCCGGAATAGACATCATCGATCGAGACTTCGCCCCAATGGGGACAAACGGCCGTCCTCATCCCCATCGAGCCGCCCTCCATGCTCCGGCCCTTCCGGTACAGGATGGCTTGCTGGACGTTGTCAACTGACATGAAGGTGGCAGGGTCCGGCATGCGGGAATTCGTCCACCAGCCACCATATTTCGCCATCCCGTAGTCGGAAAATGCCATGTCGCCCAGATCGGCCGTTGCGATGTCCCGGAAGGTTTGCGCCGACAGCCTGTAGGTTTCGACACCCGCGACGATCGCCACGTCCTGGACGGTGCCCGCCCACAGGCCATCGACACCGCCCGCGAACGCCGCCACGAACGTGTCAAAGTCCGCCACGGCCGTCGGTGCCGCGGTCGGATCGGTCAACCGGTGGAACATGCCCGCGAGATTCGGCGCCGTCCCGGAGCCGTTCACCATCTGATCATCGAGCGCATCGGCGAGCGCCATCGAAAGATTCTGGCGAAGGATGCTCTCGAAATTCGCCTGACCGACCGCGGCGATATCCTCGAGGGTCAGTTCGAGCCGCGCCGATACGCGCTTCGGGGTCGCCGTGGTGACGGTGATCGCCCCGACCGCACCAACGGCCGCCCCGGACTTCGCCAGCGCCGCCCCCGACTGCGAACCGGTAATCGTGCCGCTGGCGTATGTCCCGCTCATCACGCGTGGCATCTCGATTCCGAGCCGGGGCGCGATGGAATTCGCGAACACTGCCGGGCGGATCGGATCGAGATTGATTCCGACGGTGCCCGGCGCCGGAGTGACGGCGCGTTGCTCGGCACTGGAGCGCCCCTCGGGTTGCGGGGCATCCCACAGTTCCAACGGAATGCCGTTCACCCCGGCGGCCGCCTGAAGCTCGGCCTCGGCGCCGCTCGGCAACCGCCCCTGCGCCCGGCACAGAAGGAACTCGGTGAGTCGCGCCTTGCCGCGCAGCTCCACGCGCTCGCGCGTTTCCGCGTCACCCTCGCCGGCCTCGGCGCGCCGCGCGTCCAGGTCCGCATCCTCGGCGACCACGGCCGCGCGGTACTCGACCTCGATCTGCTGCATTCGCCCGGTGAGCGATTCGAGTTCGGACCGCTCCTCCCCGGTCAGTTCATCCTTTCCGAGCAGGGCATTGATGGCCTGGCGCTTTGTGCTTTGCTCCAACTGGAGCTTTTGCGACTTCGTCATGGTGGCGGATACCTATATGAAAGGTCCTGCGCGTTTTGGCATGAATACCCATTAAAGTCAAGTTAAATCAATATGTTACGGTTGTACGTTTTGGTGTCTACATTAACTCCCGCACCAGTGCGCGCCACCGGTCGCGGGCCGGGTCGGGTCGTTCGTTCTCGCCCGCAGTCTTTAGAATGTGGCACTGCCTGCAAAGGCTTTGCAGGTTCGCCATGTCGTATTCGGCGCCGCCTTTGTGGAGGGGAACGACGTGATCGGCTTCGAGCCGTCCGGCGCGCTCGCACCGGACGCATCGCCAGTTGTCGCGCTCGAAAACCTTGAGCCGCGTCCATTGCCAGCGACGGCGATCGAGCGCCGCGTGGTGGCGACTTCCGGGCCGGCGCCGGCTCATCCGACCAATGCCGAGCGTAGCGCCCGCCGCGGCTTCGGCGCCCGCGAAAGCGCACCGCACGCCAGTATCAGCGCCGCCGCAACGTCGTCGCGTGCCTGATTGTTGGTGCCACGCTTCGCCAACCGGGTGTTCCCCTGGTCGTCGTTCGCGACCATCGCCACGGCGAGCGATGCCGCGAGCAGCCGCCGGCTCCCGGGGTCCACTGCGAGTGGGCCGTCCTTCGCGAATTTGCGCACGGCCCGGATATCCTCACTCGCCTCGCTCCACCGCGCGATTCGCGGGACGATCGGCACCCCCCCTCCTACGACATCCTGAAGCTCGGCGAGCCGGAATCGATCGCAGAACACCACCTCGACGCGCCCCCACGTCTCGCTCACGGCTCGCCACAGCTCGGCGGGCGGTTGCACTCTTAGCCCCTC
This sequence comes from Gammaproteobacteria bacterium, assembly GCA_047514485.1. Taxonomy (GTDB): domain Bacteria; phylum Pseudomonadota; class Gammaproteobacteria; order HK1; family HK1; genus HK1. The sequence goes on along the minus strand of JAKZYK010000235.1, from coordinate 1,398 downwards.
GGCGACGCGGAGAGCGCCGCTCTGGGCAAGTTTCCGGTAGCTTCCCCACGTCACCCGGTCGCGCTTCTCCTGCGCGGCAAGGTCCGGCACGCCCGGCGCCACCGCGATCGCCTCGCAGCGCCCCGAGCGCCACAGCCCGACGGCCGCGCTCCATGCCCGGCCCGCTCCCAAGTCGATGCCGATTATCGGGCGGCCTTCGCGCTCGGGAACCGGCCGCGCCGTCACCCGCTCCCAATCGTCGACGGTCAGGAGCATGGTGCTCTCGTCACCGCTGGGAACGTTCAAGCGGTAGCTCATGAATCGAGCCTTGAGCCGGCTGTCGGCGCGGGCCGCGTTCCGTTCCTGGAGGAGCTTCCGGCGGAACTCCGGAGAGATCGCGGTGAGCGGGTTGCACCGCCGGATCTCCGGGTATTTGTCCCAGCGCTCCGGATTGCCGCGGAGCGCATGCACAACGGTCGAGCCGAGCGAGCCGTCATCGATCAGGTCGTGCCACCAGCCCGACACCGCCGGCGCGAGGGTCCCGATGAAGAGAGCCCGGAGCGGACTTCCGGGCTTGCCCATCGCCGTCATGATCGCGTCGTGCAGGAGAGTCCCGCCGTTCGTTTCCCACGCGCCGGGTTCGTCGCAGATTGCCCACGGGCAGCCGACCAGCCCGAACGCGGTCTTCCCGTTCGAACCGATCACCCGGAGCCGCGTGTTGCTGGCCTTATGCACGATGCCGATCCGGGTGTGCGAATCCAGGAACCGGTATCCGCCGCGCGGCTCCAGAGTCTGGCGAGCAAACCGGAAGACGATGCGGGCTTGTTCGATGCTCGCGGCGCACAGAACCGACTCGGTGCCGCGACGGAATAGCTTGTCAGCAGGGTCCAGGACCCGAGCCACGAGGTAGCCGGCGAGCCACGATTTCCCGTTGCCACGCGGAATCGAGAGCGCGGCCGTGTCGATGCCGGGCGCGGTCGCGGCCCAGATGAATCGCCGCTGGAAGGGTCGAAGGCGCATCAAACAGGGTCTTTCCCGGTCACCCGTTGGTAGTCCGCTTTCGCCTTCTCCAATCGCTCTTGCGCATCGTTGTATTCCTTGTGCGCTCGGCACAAAGCCTTCTCGCGCTCTTGATGGTAGCCGTGTCCGTGTCTTCTGCTCAGACGGTAGTACAGCTTATTGTCGCTGCGCGCCGCCTCCGCTTCGTGCCAGTTCTCGCGAGCGTGATTGAGGTTCCCTTCTGCGAGACGCATTGCGCTCTGCGCCATTGCCAAAATCCTTCCTGATTACGCTCGAATCTAAGCTGCACTTAGTATAGAATATCGCCATGTAAATCAATGATAGAAAAAGGAAATTCACATGGCACGCAACCCTGTACAGTTTCAGAAAGGAATCAGCCTCAACGCATTCCTCTCGCTC
>JAKZYK010000234.1:0-12357 GCA_047514485.1 Gammaproteobacteria bacterium | reverse complement strand
CATCGGCGCGAAACACTCGTTCGCGAGGTAGCACACGATGTGCGGATCTTCCCCGAAATACTTTCCGTGTTCTCCGCCCCAGCTCAGGATGCAGGGCGCCTCGCCCAGACCGGTCACGCCTTCATCGGTCGTGACCTTCAGAATCACGTAGCGGCCGATCGGCACCTGCAGCGAGCGCCACGTGTACGAGGAACGCCCCGGCAGCTCGATGACGATGGTCTCGAATCCGGTGATCTTCATCCCTTCGCTCCCTGGTAGCCGTATGCATCGCGTGCAGCTTCCGGCGAGATCTTCTCCTCGCGGAGATCGCGTGCAATCGCCTCCGGATCGCGCGCTTCGACCGGGCCGTAGGCGCCGCCGCCCTGAGTCGACATGCTGATGACGTCGCCGCGCCGGAGCTTGAAATCCACCGTCTTCGATCGAAGCTCGGTGCGGCTGGGGCCATCGGGGTTGACGACGAGCCGTCCGGTAGCGCCGTCGCCGCCGCCGAACAATCCGAAGGGTGCGATCTTGAACTTGTCGAACTGTGTGTTGAGCGAGCCGCTCTCGTCGACGAACTCGATGTCGCGCCGCACCCCGAGGCCACCGCGATGCTGCCCCGCGCCGCCGGTGTCGGGAAGAAACTCGTAGCGCCGGAATCGCAGCGGATAGGTCGCCTCCACCATCTCGATCGGGGTGTTGGCGAGGTTGTGGATGCCCTGGGAGTAGCAGTCGAGTCCGTCCTTGGTCTGCCGGGCGCCGCCTCCGCCGACCTCGATGTCGAAGAATATCCAGCTTGGAGTCTCACCGGCGCCGTCGCCGGCGAGGATGTAGACGTTCGACATCCCGTAGTACGCGGCCGTAATCCGCTCGGGGACGACCTGCGAGAGCGCCATCATGAGGGAGTTGACGACGGTGTGGGTGATCGCATTGCGCCCCACCACCGGCGCCGGCGGCAATGCATTCACTACCGTACCCTCGGGGGCGGTGATGGCGATTGGCTTGTAGACGCCGTAGTTCGCCGGAATCGTCGGATCGAGTATCGCCAGAATCGCGAAGTAGGTTGCCGACTCGCACGAGGAGATGGTCGCGTTGATCGGCGAACGGCTTTGCCGCTCGGTGCCCGTGAAGTCCACGTGGATGGAGCCATCCTCGATGGTCACGGTGGTGACGATCTTGATCGGCGTGTCGCCGACCCCATCGTCGTCGACGTAGTACGACCCTTCGTAAGTTCCGTCGGGCAGCTCGCGCAGCTTCTCGCGCAGCCTCGCCTCGGAGGCCGATGTCGCTTCATCCATGCAGCCGCGCAGGGTTTCGACGCCGTAGCGCGCGACCAGCTCCAGAACGCCGTCGCGCCCGATCTCCAGTGCCGCGGTCTGTGCGCGGAGATCGCCCATGGTGGTGTCCGGCTGGCGGATGTTGGCCGCGATGACGGCAAACAGCCGCTCGTTGAGCTTGCCTCGCTCGAACAGCTTGATCGGCGGGATACGCAGGCCTTCCTGATAGATCTCGACCGCGTCGCCGGCGTAGCTCCCGGGCCGCATCCCGCCGACGTCGAGATGGTGTCCCAGCGTTCCGCAGATCGCGACCGGCACGGAGTCGGAGAACACGGGCAGGAACGTCTGGATATCGGGCAGGTGCTGGCCGCCCTTGTACGGGTCGTTGGTGACGATGATGTCGCCCGGGTGCCAGTCTTCGATCGGGAACGCCTCGTCGAGAGTGGTCCGCAACGAACGGGACATGGAGTTGAGATGAATGGGAATGCGGCAGGACTGAGCGATGATCCGGCCCTCGAGATCGAAGACCGCCGTCGAGTAGTCGAGCATTTCGCGGATGACGGTGGAGTACGAGGTCCGCAGGATCGTGGCTGCCATCTGCTCGGCAACGCCGACCAGTGCGTTGTTGACGACCTCGAACGTGATGGGATCGACGCGCATCGGCTCATCCTCCAACGGACACGAGCAAATTGCCGAACTCGTCGACGCTGGCTCGATGTCCGGGATGAATCAGTGTCGTTGTATCGATCTGCTCGACCACCGCGGGGCCGGCGAGCTCGTCTCCGGGCGCGAGCTTCGAGCGCGCATGGATCGCGGTCTCCTCGAAGGACCGCGTCTCGTCGAAGTAGACCGGACGTGTCTCGTCGGGCACGGCCTGGCGTGGCTTGCGCGGATACGACCGCATCGGCGGCGCCGACATCGTACCGATGGCCGCAATCCGCCCGCTCACGAATTCGACCGGCTTGTCGGGATGAGCGTGGGCGTAGAGCCGCTGGTGGAACTCGTGGAAACGTTCGACCACCGCGTTCGTCGAGCCCGGATCGAGCGGCCCGTCGGAGACCGGCACGTTCACCTCGTAGGCCTGCCCGACATAGCGCAGATCCGCGGATCGTCGCAGCACGCAACGCTCCCCGGCGACCCCGTCCCGCGCCAGCGCATCGCGGGCCTGCGCTTCGAGCTCGGCATAGAGCGGGGCAAGCCGATCGGCGGTGATGCCGGCGCCTCGCATGACCCGGGTCCGAACGAAGTCGTGGCGGATATCGGCCATCACCAGTCCGACGGCGGAGAACACCCCCGGCTGCTGCGGCACCAGTACGGCTGGAATGCCGGCGGCGCCGGCGAGCGCCGCCGCGTGCAACGGTCCGGCGCCCCCGAACGCGACGAGGGTGATGTCGCGGGGGTCGAATCCCTTCTCCGCGGAGCTGACCCGGACCGCGCGCTCCATGTTCGCATTGGCGATGCGGATGATTCCGGCCGCCGCCTCCTCGAGGCTCAGGCCGAGCGGCGACCCGACGTTGTCCACGATTGCGCGCCTGGCGGCTTCGAGGTCGAGCTTCATCTGGCCACCGAGGAATCGATCGGGGTGCAGTCGGCCCAGCACGATGTTCGCGTCGGCAACGGTCGGCTCGGATCCGCCGCGCCCATACGCGGCGGGGCCGGGCTCGGCGCCCGCGCTTTGCGGCCCGACGTGCAAGCCGTTCCGAACATCGAGCCACGCGATGCTGCCCGCCCCGGCACCGATGGTGTTGATCTCGATCATGGGCAGCATGACGGGATGCTCCGCGATGCCGCCTTCGGTGGTCATGCGCAGCTCTCCGCCGCTGATCAGCGAGATGTCGGTGCTCGTGCCGCCCATGTCCACGCCGAGCAGATTGGGCCGCCCGCCGGCCTTGCCGAGACGCTGCACGGCGAGCGCGCCGCCAGCCGGCCCGGAGGTGATGAGGCGCACCGGAAAGTCCCGCGACGCTTCGACCGTCAGCGATCCGCCGTTCGATTGCATCAACAGCACCGTGGCGTTCGGCAGCACGGAGCGGATACGCGGCGCGACGTCTTCGAGGTACCGGCCCACCAGCGGCATGGCCGCGGCGTTCAACGCCACGGTGCTCATTCGTTCGAACTCCCGGACTTCCCGGCATACCTCGTACGACGTGCACACGTGGACGCCCGGCAGCGCCTGTCTCAGCCAGTCCTTGACCTGGGCTTCGTTTCCGGGATTCACATACGAGTTCAGAAAGCAGACGGCGACCGCCTCGGCGCCGGTGTCGCGAAGCGTCTCGAAGACCCGATGCGTTGCCCGATGGTCGGGCTCCGTCAAGACTTCGCCATCGGCAGTGATGCGTTCCGACACGCACAACCGTCGCTCGCGCGGAATGACCGGCAAGGGCTTGTCCTGAAGCAGGTCGTACATGTCGGGGCGGAAGTGGCGCCCGATTTCGAGGATGTCGCGAAAACCTTCCGTCGTCAGCAGGGCCGCGTTGCCGAGCTTGTGCTCGAGCACCGCGTTGGTGACGAGGGTGGAGCCGTGCACGAGCAGAGCCACGTCATTTGCGTCAACGCCCGCAAGCTCGATTCCGCGCTCGACCGCGGCGACGAGCGCGCCGGCGGCGTCGCCGCGGCGGCTCGGCACCTTGGCGATGGTGACCTCGCCGGTCTCCTCGTCCAGCACCGTGATATCGGTGAAGGTGCCGCCGATGTCCACCCCGAGTCGTACCGCGCCCATCGTCGAGCTCCCCGCTAGTCCGACGCCGCCGCACCGGCCGCGTCGATCAGCTCGACGATGCGCATCGGTGAGATGGGCGCGTCGCCGATGCGTACGGCAAACGGAACGAGCGCGTTCTCGACCGCGGACGCGATGACGGCCGCGGCCGGGATCGTGCCTGCCTCGCCGACGCCCTTCACCCCCAACGGATTCAGGGTGGATGGGAACTCGTGATGAATGATCTCGATGTTCGGCACCTCGGTCGACGACGGCAGCAGATAGTCCGCGAACGTGGTGATGACGGGCTGCGCGTTCTCGTCGTAGCCCATCCATTCGAACAGCGCATTGCCGATACCATGCGCGACCCCGCCCTGGATCTGTCCTTCCACGATCATCGGATTGATCAGTCGGCCGCTGTCGTTCACGACGACGTAGCGCAAGAGCTCCACGTCGCCGGTGCCGATGTCCACTTCGACCTCGACCGCATGGCACGCATTGCCGTACGTGACGTCCGGCGGCATGTAGTCCACGGTGGATTCAAGTGACGGATTCAAGCCACCTGGTTTGTCGTAGCCCTTCACGCCGGACAATGCCTTGGCGATGTCGCCCAGCGAGACGGACAGACCCGGGGCGCCCTTGACGCGCACCTCGCCGGCTTCGAGCTCGAGATCCTGGCTGGATGCCTCGAGCATGTGGCTTGCGACCTCCAGCACCCGCTCGCGCACCGTGATGGCGGCGGCGTGCACCGCATTGCCCGCCGTCACCGTCTGCCGGCTGCCGTAGCCGCCGATGCCGTGCGGTACTCCCGCGGTGTCCGCGGTTACCACCATGATGTCCGCGGGGGCGACGCCGAGCTGCTCCGAGCAGATCTGCGCGAGCGTCGTCTTCGTGCCCTGACCCATGGCCATCGCGCCGGTGTAGACCATCACCCGACCCGAGCGGCCGACCCGGACCAGCCCGGACTCGAATGGCCCGCGTCCGGTGACCTTGATCATATTCGCAATGCCGATGCCGATGTAGCGCCCCTCGGCTCGCGCCCGCGCCTGGCGCTCGGCGAATTCGTCGTAGTCGATCGCTTCCACCGCACGGGCCTGGCAGCCCGGGAAATCCCCGCTGTCGTAGATGATGGGGGTGCGCTCGCGCGTCTGCATCGGCAGCTCGTAAGGCATGCCCTGCGACGGAATGAGGTTGCGCCGGCGCACCTCGGCGCGATCGAGGCCGAGATTCCTCGCGACCTCGTCGAGCAGCCGTTCCATCGCGAAGTTGCCCTCGGGATACCCGGCGCCGCGCACCGGAATGGTGCCCACCCGGTTGGTCTCGATCACGCGCGTGAAGACCCGGTAGTTCGGCACCACGTAGGGGCCGGGAACCGCGATAGCGGAGTTGTGGGGCACGTGCAGGTGGAGCAGCGTGTACGCCCCCTGATCGTGGAGAATGGTGCCCTCGATGCCGAGGATGCGCCCGTCGTCGTCGGTCGCGATCCCGATGTCCCAGTACTGGTCGCGCTCCTGGATCGCGGCGAGAAAGTGCTCGCGGCGATCCTCGATCCACCGCACGGGTCGTTCGAGAATCCGGCTTGCCACGCACGCCATCGCATCTTCGGGATACAGGAGGTTCTTCCCGCCGAACGCGCCCCCCACATCGGGAACGATGACCCGCACCCGATGCTCGTCGGTGCCGAGGAGCTCGACCAGCCCGTTGCGAATCTTGTGCGCGGTCTGCGTCGACGCCCACACCGTCAGCACGTCGGTGTGAGGCTCGTAGTGGGCAACGACGCCGCGCGCCTCGATGGAATGTGCGCCGCCCCGATGCTGCTTCAGCGAGATCCGGAACGTGTGCGGAGCGTCGGCGAATGCGGCGGTGCAGTCCCCGTACTCGGTGTGGAACTCGGCGACCATGTTGTCGGCGGCTGCCGCGTGCACGGTCGGCGCACCCGCGGCCAACGCATCGCGGCAATCCGACACCGCCGGCAATGGCTCGTAGTCGACATCGACCAGCGCGGCGGCGTCCTCGGCGATATAGCGCGAATCCGCCAGCACCATGGCGACCGCTTCTCCGGCGAAGCACACCTCCTCTTTCGGGATGACGACCGGCTTCGACGTCTCGGGGAACTGCCAGGTCTTGTGGTCGGACGGGATGTGGTTCGTCGCGAGCACGGACTGGAAGTCGTCATGGGTGAGCACCGCGTGCACCCCGGGATGCTCCCGCGCGGCACGCGCGTCGATCGAGCGGATCATCGCGTGTGAATGGGGGCTGCGAACGAATGATGCTTCCAGCATGCCGGGCAGCGTGATATCCCCGACGTACTTCCCCTTGCCCTTGAGCAGCGCGGGATCCTCGAGGCGCGCGAGCCGGGCGCCGACCATGGAGTCCTTCATCGCGCCGCCTTCTCGGCGCGCAATCGCGCCGCCGCGTCCAGTGCCGACGCCACGATGCCCTGATAACCCGTGCAGCGGCACAGATTGCCGGACAGCGCCTCGCGCACCTCGGTCTCGGTGGGCTCCGGGTTCTCCTCGAGGAACTCCACCAGCGACATCAGGATCCCCGCGGTGCAGAAACCGCACTGCAGGCCGTGATTGTCCTGGAATGCCTGCTGCAAGGTGCTCAGCGGCTCGCCGTCGAGAGAGAGCCCTTCGACCGTTTCCACGCAGGCGCCATGGGCCTGCACGGCCAGCATCAGGCAACTGCGTACCGAGCGCCCGTCCACCAGCACCGTGCACGCCCCGCACACGCCGTGCTCGCAGCCGAGGTGCGTGCCGGTCAGGCCGAGACTGGAACGCAGGCAATCCGCGAGGGTCATGCGTGATTCGATGTCCACCTCGTGCCGCGCTCCGTTGACCGTCAGCGCGACCGAACGCACATCATTCATGCTCCATCTCCGTTCACGTCTCCATCGCCGTTCACGTCCCGGGCCCCGCGATTGCCCGCGCGTACGCGGCTTCGAGGGCGCGGGCGGTCAGCACCTGGGCGAGATGCCGGCGGTATGCCTGCGTCGCGTGGACATCTTCCATCGCGTCGATCTCGCGGCATGACGCGGTCGCCTGCGGGTAGACGTCCGGCCCGCCGCGGCTGCCGACCACCGCCGCTTCCACGTCCGTGCATCGCAACGGTCCGGTCCCCACCCCGCCGACACATACCGCGGCCCGCTCGATGGTCCCGTCTCGCGAGACCTCCAGCAGCGCGGCCGATGCAACCATGGCGAAGTCGCCATGGCGGCGGGCGAATTCGACGAACGCGTAGCCGTGTCCCTCGGGCCAGGGCGCGAACTCGATACCGGTGACAAGCTCGTCCAGCTCGATCGACGGGGTCATGTAGAACGCGGGGAACTCCGGCATGGGAACGGTTCGCTCGCCACGGACGCTGCGCACGTGCATGGTCGCGTCGAGCGTCATTGCGACCACCGGAAGCTCGGCGGCCGGGTCCAGATGGCAGAGACTTCCGCCGATGGTGCCGCGATTGCGCGTTTGCCGGTGGCCGATGAAGGGCAGCGCCTCGCTCATGAGGGGACAGCGTTCGCGAATCAGGCCGCTACGCTCGAGCTCGCGCTGGCGCGTCATGGCGCCGATCCTGATAAGGCCGTCCACTTCGTGTACGAACGCCAGATCCGCAATACGGTTCAGGTCGACGATGTGATCCGGAAATACGAAGCGCATGTTCAGCATGGGCACCAGGGACTGACCGCCCGCCAGCACTTTCGCATTCTCGAGGCTCGCCAGCAGCTCGCAGGCTTCGCCGATCTCGCGCGGCTCGTGGTATTGAAATGGAGGAGGCTTCATCGCAGCACGTTCATCGCCATGGTTCGAGTCCTGCCGCGTGACGCCCCGCCACCCAGCCGCCGACGACGCACTCGGCCAGATTCCCGCCGCCGATGTACAGATGCCCGAAGACGCCGCCGAGCTCCCCGGCTGCGTACAAACCCGGGATCGGGTCGCCGAACGCGTCCATGACCTGCTGTTCGGCGTTGTGCACCGGCCCGCCGTGGGTGTTCTGCACCAGCGGCCAGACGTTGGCGAAGTAGAAGGGAGGAGTTTCGATTTTCAGCATCGATGGCCGAGGCCGGCTGAAGTCCGCATCGGACTGAGCCTCGCACATCGCGTTCCACCGCTCGATCGTCTCGCGCAGCACGGTCTCGTCCATGTCCGCCCGGGCCGCGAGCTCCGACAGGCTGTCAACCCTGGTGAGAATGCGCTCCTCGAGCGCCCTCAGATTGTCTTCGCTGTATTCGAAATGGAAGCTGCGATCATTGAAGGTCGGCGAGCAGATCGGATACGGCCGGCGACCTTCCGCGTCGAGAATCATGAACGACGGGATCCGGGGGTACGTCTGGGTCAGGGGGTCGAACTGCGCCATCAGGCGATGGGACGTGTCCTGCATGTACGGCTGGTACTCGTTCATGAAACGCCGGCCATGCTGGTCGACGATGATCCACGGGACCTTGACGTCTTCCCGGGGCGGATTCCCGGGCACCCAATCCGGCAACCGCTTGAGGCGAACACCGTAGGGATACTCCGGATCGGGATGTTTCAACGCATAGGTGCCGTGGTAGTGCCACATGTGCCAGAGTGCCGCCCCCGCATCCTGCGCCATGCGGATGCCGTCGCCGGTGTTGCCGCGAAACGCCGCATAGATGACCGGCTTCTCCTGCCAGTACTGCATCTGCATCTCGTGGTCCGCCTCGAATCCGCCGCAAGCAAGGATGACGGCGCAACTGGCGCGAACGCTGCGCGTACCGGATGGTGTTCGGATGGTGACACCGCAGACCCTGCCATGATCGCCGATGATGAGGCGCTGCGCCGGCGTCTCGAGCAGGATCGAGATGTCACGCTTCGCGATGTTGTCCTCGATCACCTTGAAGAGCCGCACACCGGCGGCGCGGTGAATGGGCAGATAGCTGTTGACGTACGAATACTCGGCCGCGGGGTCGAAGTTCGGCACGCTTTCGATGCTGGTGTATCGAAACGTCCGGTAGCCCGGGAACGGATAGTTGCCGGGCGATTGCCGGCTGGCCACGGTGGCGCCGTTGACGCTCGCCAGCTTTTCGAAGTAGTCGGGTACTTGCGTCATCCCCTCGGCGAGGACTCTCAACACGTCGTCAGGGGTGCTGCCCGCGCAAGTCTTCTTGAGGTAGACGAATGCCTCGTCCGCATCGTCGGCCACGCGGATGTTGCCACCGGAGCACACGGAGATACCCCCGGGATCGGGCATCTTCTCGACGAGCAGGACACTGCTTCCGGCATCGTGCGCCTCGATCGCCGCAATCGCCCCGGCATAGCCGTAACCGACGACCACCACGTCGTAGGTGTCGTCCCAGGGTGCGGGGAACGTGCTCCTGCGGCTCGGCTGATCCATATCGGTTTTTGGCGATCGCTGGCTGTTGCAGGGGTATGCAGACGGCTCCGACGGTGCTTCGGTGCGTCGTGATCGACCCGGAAAAAGCAAGCTTCGCCGAATATCGGGATATACATCAAATTCATAATCTATATGAGATTCATATAAAATTACTATGAATATTCCATCGGTGAGCGTGAATTGTGGTATAGATATTCTGTATGGTTTCCATCTGAATTTTGAACTTGTCCGATAGGATTGGCGTTGTTTCAATGGCTGTCGAGGTGCTTGCTGTCCTGCGGTCCTCGCCTGCGCGGCAGCAACGACCTCTCGGGAGAGGCGAGGGTACTTTCGCCTTCCACGCATTCAGAATCGACAGGCCACGAGCCGGATACACCTGCAACGGCCTGCAAACTCCAGGAGGATCTCGATGATGAGTAAACCGCACAAGCCACGTGCCGCCGGGCACCGATGGCTCGCAGCCGTTGCCTCGGCTGCCTTCATGGCCACCGGCATCGCGTTCGCCGCCGATAGCGTCACGTTCACCGCCGGCTCCCCGGGTGGCGGCTACTTCAAGGCCGCCGCCGCATTCGGCGAGTACATCAAATCCGATATCCCGGGCACTTCCGTGACCGTCATCCCCGGCGGCGGATGGGCCAACATCGAACGGCTCGATCAGGCCTCCAAGACGGCGGACGTCGCCGTGCTCGAGAACGCGCTGGCCAGCATGGCCTACGAGGGAACCGGGCCGACCGGCAAGAAGTACGACTTCCGCATGCTGGCCGCGTTTCGCCAGCCGGGGGCGGCGCAGGCCCTCATCCTCGATTCGGCGGGCATCGGCTCCTTTGAAGAGATAAAGGAGAAGAAGCCCCCGATTCGAATCACGATGTTCGAGCGCCATCAGCTCGCCACCGGGCAGGCGCTGGCGGTCCTCGAGGCGTACGGCATCACGGCAGACGACGTGAACTCGTGGGGCGGCAAGATCATCTTCACGTCCATTGGCGAAGCGATGCGAATGCTCGCGGACGGCCAGGCGGACATGTGGTTCACGGGGGGATCCTACTTCCCGCATCCGCAGTACATAAAGCTCGGAGCACGCCGCTCGTTCAAGCTGCTGTCCATCAGCAAAGAAGTCGCCGGAGAGGTCGGCATGAGGTTCGGGCAGGACATCATGGAAGTGCCCGCCGGCGTCTACGCCGACAACAACGGGCAGAACGCCCAGTATTGGTCGCCGGCCACGATTCTGACGTTCGGCGTGCGCACCGATATGGACGAGGAGCTCGTCTATCAGATGACCAAGGCGCTCGCCAATCACAAGGAAGAGTTCTGGCAGGTACACAAGATGCACAAGTTCTACCGGCCCGAGGTCGCCTGGCAGAATGTCGGCGTTGCCCCGCTGCACCCCGGCGCGGCCAGGTTCTACAAGGAAATGGGCTACATGCCCTGAGCCCTCGTCTCGCAGCCCTCGCTGCCGGCCACAAACGCCGGCAGCGAGGCGCCGGGCTGGCAATTCGGAACGCGGATGGCCCGATTCAACACTTACCTCGTTCGTCTCATCGCAGTCGGATTAGCTTCGTTTCACGTCTATACCGCGTACTTCGGCACCTTCTATCCGTACGTGCAGCGCTCGGTTCCGTTGATGCTGGCGCTGATCCTCACCTTCCTCACGATACGCGGAGGAAAGCGCGGGGACGGCGACGAGAAGATCCCGCTTCATGACTGGGGGCTTGCGCTGCTCGCAATCCCCGTGATCGGCTACGTGACGTACAACAGCGAGTATCTGGCGAACCGGTGGCCGATGACGCCTTCGTTCGTCATGAGCGATGTCGAGATAGCATGCGGTGTCGTCGCCTCGCTGCTGATTCTGGAAGCGACGCGGCGAGTCCTCGGGTGGTTGCTCGTCATCGTCGCCGCCGTGTCCCTGCTCTATACCTACTACGGCGAGCACATCCCGATACTCGTGTTCCGCCACCGGCCGTACACGTTCGAGCACATGCTCGATTACCTGTACATGACGGACAACGGCATCTGGGGCGTCGCTCTGGGGGTCGCAGCGACCTACATCGTGTTGTTCATCATCTTCGGCGCATTTGCGGAGAAGGCGGGCGTCTCGCGTTTCTTCATCGATTTCGCCAACGCGATCGCCGGCCACACCAAGGGCGGGCCGGCGAAAGTCGCGATTGTGTCCTCGGCGATGATCGGCTCGGTCACCGGGTCGACGGTCGCCAATGTCTATACCACCGGCCAGTTCACGATACCGATGATGATCCGGCTGGGTTATCGGCCAAGCGTGGCCGGCGCCGTCGAAGCGCTGGCGTCCAACGGAGGGCAGATCATGCCTCCGATCATGGGCGCGGCCGCGTTCATACTCGCCGCCTATAGCGGTGTGCCCTATTTGACGGTCGCGGTTGCGAATCTGATCCCCGCCCTGCTGTACTTCGGAGGCCTGATCTGGTTCGTGCACCTGGAGGCGCACAAGACCGGTCTCGTCGAGCTGCCCAGGGACGAGAAGCCGGATCTGCTCAAGGTTCTCCTGCGAGGCGGGCATCTCTTCTTGCCGCTCCTGGTGTTGATCGGCGTTCTGGTCTACGGGTTCTCCCCGGTCAAGGCCGCGTTCTTCGGCATCGTTGCCACCGTCATCATCAGTTGGTTCCGCAAGGAGACCAGGCTCGGGCCCAGAGAGATCCTCCAGGCGCTCGAGGATGGCGGCAGGCATGCGGTCATGATCCTCATCACCTGCGCCACCGTCGGCTTCATTATCGGCGGATTCCTCATCACCGGTCTCGGCCTGAACGTCAGTAGCGCGATCATCAACATATCGGGAGGGTACTTCGTTCTGACCCTGTTTCTGGTGGGATTGTCGTCCATCGTTCTCGGCATGGGCATGAACACGGTCGCGGCATTCGTGCTGGTCTCGGTGGTCGGCGTTCCGGCGCTGACGGCGCAAGGCGTCGATCCGCTCGTTGCCAATATCTTCGTCTTCTATTTCGCACTGCTCTCGCACATCACGCCGCCGGTGTGCCTGGCGATCTTTGCCGGTGCGCAGATCGCGGGCGCCAACATCTGGGAAACCGC